>JAMCWS010000380.1 GCA_023480605.1 bacterium | reverse complement strand
ATGAGCCGGCGCCCGGGCGGCCGGCCGGTCTCGCCTCCCCCGGGCACGAGTCGCGAACCGACGACGATGTCGGCTTCCTTCAGGCCTTCGACGAGCGAGGGGATCCACTTGGGATCGTGCGACCAGTCGGCATCCATTTCGATCACGGCGTCGGCCCCCAGGCGCAGCGCCTCGCGGAAGCCGGCGATGCCGGCCAGGCCGCGGCCGCGGTCGGTCATGCGGCGCAACAGGTGGACGCGCGGGTTGTTCGCGGCGCGCTCGGCCACCAGGCGCCACGTGCCGTCGGGCGAGTCGTCGTCGACCACGAGCGCTTCGAGCCCGGGCCCCTGCGCCAGAATGGCGTCGATCAGGGGGCCGATGTTCTCGGCCTCGTTGTAGGTGGGGAGCATGGCGATGATGCGTTGCATACGTTGTCAATATATGTGCATGAGAAAACTTTTTCGTTGTCGTGATCGTAATCGTGATCGAGAAAAATACAATCGATTTCGATTTCGATTACGATCACGATAATGAAGTTGCACCTCAGGTCTCCAGCCTCCAGCCTAAAGCCTTCCTCGAAGCAACTCCACCAGCGGGTGGCGGGCGTGGGCCGGGCGATCGAGCAGGAAAGGCTCGCCCTGGGCCGCGCCGATGCGGTGGCCCCATAACGCGGCGCGCTGCTGCAGGTGGTCCCAGAACTCGGGCGAGGCGATGTAGGTGTGAAGCGCGGGATCGCCGTCGCCGTTGGACAGAAATTGCGTCGCGTAAGCGCGCAGAGCCGCAAGCTTGGCTTCGAAGGCGGCGCCGACGTCGATGACCCAGTCGGCGCGGATATCGCCCTGGAACTCGTTGCCTGGGAAGAAGGCCAGCGCCTCGACCCGCCAGCGCGCGCCGGCGGCCGGATAGCCGCCGACGCCGGCCAGGAAGGCGGCGTCGCGCACCAGGGCGTGGGCGTGGCGGTGGTCGGGGTGCCGATCCTCGCCGGCGTGGGTGAGGACGAGGCGCGGGCGCAGGTGGCGGATGGCCTCGATGACGGTTCGGCGGGCCTCGGGGGTGTCGGCGAGGCGCCCGTCGCCCAAGTCGAGCGTCTGGCGAACTGAAACGCCCAGAATGCGGGCGGCTTCGGCCGCTTCGCGAGCGCGGATTTCGGGGGTGCCTCGCGTGGCGGCCTCGCCGCGCGTCAGATCGAGGATGCCGACGCGCCGACTCAGCCGCGCCGCCAAAGCGAGCGTTCCGCCGGCGAACAACTCGGCGTCGTCGGGGTGAGCGCCGATGGCGAGGCAATCGAGGGGGTCAGTAGATATTGGAGTTGGCTGGTTCGTCACAATTCAATTCTTTGTCCGATGGCGTCGTATGCCTCGATTTCGGCCGCGGCGCAGGGGGTGGCGGAGAATTCCTCGGGCAGCATAGTCCAGATCATCGTGTCGCCTGGGGGACCGCCCATTATCGCCGGGCTGCGCCGACGCAGGATGGCTTCGTGCGTGAATCCCAGATTGCGCGGAACTCCGGCGCTGGCCGTGTTGCGCGAGTCGCAATGAATCTCCACCCGCTCCACCTTGTCATGAATGAAGGCGACTTTGGTCAGGGCGGCGGCCAGTTCGGTGGCCAATCCCTGGCGGACAAAATCCTTGTGGATCCAGTAGCCTATCTCGCGGACATTCATGCCGTGGCGCGTATGCAAGCCGGTGCCTCCGATAAGTTGTTTTTCATCAGGGCTGAAAACGCCATAAACGAAATCCTTGCCATGATCGAAGTTGCCCCGATAAAGGCGCATTCGCTCGACGGCTTTTTCGAGACGTATAGGATATTCGGCAGCCCAGGGCATCCAGGGCAGCAGGTGGTCCTTGCTTTCGGTGGCGGAGGCGATGAGCAGCGGCGCGTCGGAGGGGTTGTAGCAGCGTAGTATCAGCCGCGACGTTTGAATGCGATAAACCGGACTGGTGTTGACCTCATCATCCATCGGATGCTGTCCTTGTGGCGGATTGTCCCTCTCTGACGCTCGGGTTACAATGAGCTGCGTTTGGAGTTCAAACTTTAGTTTGCATATCATATGCAAGCTGAAGCTTGAACTCCGAGCGATTTTATTCTTTCAGCAGGGGCAGGATCGCCTTGAAATGGTCGCCGCCGGCCACGCGCAGGCATTCCATGATGACCATCTCGACGGTGGCGGGTACGGCCCCGGCCTGGGCCAGGCGGCGCAGAGCGGCTTCGCGGTCGGCGGGGCGACGGCTGCCGACGGCGTCTTCGGCCAGCAGGACATCCCACCCCTTTTCGAGCGCCTTAAGAGCCGTTTGCAGGATGCAGACGTGGGTCTCGATGCCGCACAGCACGATCTGGCGCCGGCCCGACTGGATCAGGGCCGCGGCGATGTCTTCGTCGCCGAAGCAACCGAAGGACCGCTTCTCCATGGCCTCGGCGGCTGAGCCGATCGCCTGGCGGATGGTCGGGTCGGTCTCCCCCAACCCCTTGCGATATTGCTCGGTCCAGATGATCGGAATCCCCAGGATGCGGGCGGCCTTGATCAGGATCTCGGCCCGGCGCACGACCGCTTCGCGCTCGTGGATTGCCGGCAGCAGCCGATCCTGCATGTCGACCACCATCACGATGGCCTGTTCGGGGTCAAGTTGAATGGGCATGGCTCAGGCCTCTTTCTTCCTTGCCGTGGACCGCAGGGCCAATTCCTGGAGTTGCTTGTCGTCGACTTCGGCCGGCGCGCTGGTCATAAGGCACGTGCCGGTCTGGGTCTTGGGGAAGGCGATGACGTCGCGGATGGACTCGACCCCCAAGAGGATCATCATCATCCGGTCCAAGCCGAAGGCGATGCCGCCGTGGGGCGGGGCGCCGTATTGGAAGGCATCCATGAGGAAGCCGAACTTGTTGCGGGCCTCCTCGTCGCCGATCCCCAGAACGCGAAAGACGCGTTGCTGAAGGTCGGGGCGGTGGATACGGATCGAGCCGCCGCCGATCTCCTCGCCGTTGAGGGCCAGGTCGTAGGCCAGCGAGCGAACCGCGCCGGGGTCGCTCTCGAGCCGATGCCAGTCCTCGGGGTGGGGCATCGTGAAGGGATGGTGCATCGACGACCAACGGCGCTCGGCCGCATCCCACTCGAGCAGCGGGAAATCGGTGATCCAGCAGAAGTTGTAAACGCCCTCGGGGATAAGGCCCAGGTCGCGACCGAGCTTGAGGCGCAGTTGCCCCAGGGCGACGGCGGCCGTGGCGGGCCGGTCGGCGACGATGAGGATCAGGTCGCCGGCCACGGCCTCCAGCGCGGCGATGATGGCCGCCTGGCACGGGGGCTCGAAGAACTTGGCGATCGAGCTGTCGAGTGAGGTCACGCCGTCCTTCTCGACCACGCGGAACCAGGCCAGGCCCTTGGCGCCGTGGCGCTCGGCGTGGGAGGGCAGTTCGCCGCCCGGCTTGAGCTGGGTATTGGAATATTTGTCGCCGCCGCCGGGAACGCGGATGGCGCGGATGGCGCCACCCTTCTCGGCGATCTCGCTAAAGACCTTGAAATTGCAGCCGCCGGACTGGATTGCGACCGTCAGGTCGCGGATTTCGAGGCCGAAGCGCCGGTCGGGCTTGTCGCTGCCGTAGCGGGCCATGGCGTCGTCGTAGGAGAGGCGGTCGAAAGGCGTGGCGATGTCGAGCCCTTTCATCTCCGTGAAGATCGCCGCCATCATCCCCTCCATGACGGGGTAGAGGTCTTCGGGCCGGATGAACGACATCTCGATATCGAGCTGCGTGAACTCGGGTTGGCGGTTGGCGCGCAGGTCCTCGTCGCGGAAGCAGCGCACGATCTGATAATAGCGGTCGAAACCGCTGACCATCAGGAGTTGCTTGAAGAGTTGGGGCGACTGGGGCAGGGCGTAGAACGCGCCGGGGTTGAGGCGGCTGGGCACGAGGAAGTCGCGCGCCCCCTCGGGCGTGGAGCGGGTCAGGCAGGGGGTTTCGACTTCGATGAAGCCCTCGCCGTCGAGGTGGCGGCGCATGATGCGGGCCACGCGGGCGCGTTCGATGATGTTGCGTTGCATCTCGGGCCGACGCAGGTCGAGGTAGCGGTATTTAAGGCGCAGGTCTTCGCTGACGCGCGCGTGCTCGTCGAGCGGAAACGGGAGGGTCGCGGCGGCGTTGAGGATTTCGTATCCCGACAGGAGAACTTCGACTTCGCCGGTTTTCATGTTGGGGTTGACGGTTCCTTCGGGGCGGGGCCGGACGCGGCCGAAGACGACCAGCACATCCTCGTATTTGAGGTGCGAGGCGCGTTCGAACAGTTCGGCCGAAAATTCCTCGGGATCGAAGACCACCTGAACGAGGCCGGTGCGATCGCGCAGGTCGATGAAGATGATGCCGCCGTGATCGCGGCGGCGATGCACCCAGCCCTTGAGCACAATCTGCCGGCCGACCCGGGGGGTCGTCACTTCGCCGCAATAGCAGGAACGCGGCGCCGAGATCAATGAGTCTTTCATGGTAATCCTCTTCCGCCACACGGTTCGCGTCAGATCCGTTGCGCGCGACCGCACTCTCCACCTTGTCCCCGCGTCTTACGGACGCGACATATATGGAAATCCTCTTTTATCAAAAGCGCCGATGATTCTCACTGAAAAACTTGCGCCCGAGAGCGACTCATCGATTCTACAAGATAGGGAGCTGCCTTAGCTCACACAAAGCCGCAAAGACTCGAAACCTCATAGCCCGGCGGAGCCGCGGTCAAAATGCCCAAAATCCCGTATGGAGTTCAAGCTTCAGCCTGATACTAATAAACATTGCTACGCAAAGTACCGCAAATAACACGCGAAGGACCGCCAAGGAGAAAGCCGACAAGGCTTATTCCATTAGAGTTCCCTGTAATATCTTAGCGCCAGAGCAAAATTTGACACCCACGCTTGGGCGTGGCATAGTTCGAACCCATGTCCTCGGGTCAAATGAAGGGTGATGGAGATGCTTCGATACAGGATACGCATCGCCGCCTTGATCGTGCTGTTTGCGGCCGGCGCCGCGGCCGCGCGGGCGCAGGTCATTCGACAAACCATCCAGTTGACCGAGTTGCCGGAAATCAACGCAATCCGTGTGGAAAGCCTGTTTTACAGCTATCAAGGCGCAATCGACCGCGACCTGACCGGCGGTCAACCGGCGTACGATTACAGCATGCACGTGATCAAAGACGGACCGCTCTATCGCCTGTTCAGCGGCGGGCGCTGGCTCGACGCCACCAAGACGCCCTCGTGGGAAGGCGATCACGTGATGCAATACCTGTCCGCGACAGGGCTGGGCGATGCCTGGCAGCCGGCGCACGATCGGCCGGAGTTTCTGCAAGGCAGGGAGGAAGGCGTTCCCAACGCGTGGTATTCCGGCAACTTCCTGGAGCCGGAAGTCGTCAAAGCGGGCGAAACTTACTACATGTATACCAACGTGCAAATCGATCGCGGGCAACCGATCGATGAGCCCGGCCTCACGGCGGCGGGCAAGGCCGATCGAATCCAGCTTCACACCAGCGGCGACGGGCTGAACTGGACGCGCTATTCCACCACGCACGGCGTGATCCATTCCATCGCCGATCCCACCCACGTCTCGCTGCATCATCAGGAGGTGATCTACGTCCCCTGGGACGTCCGGCCCTGGTGGATGTATGTGGCCATCACGGCGGACGGCGACTTCAAGGGCTACTTCCGCATCCGGTCGGCCGATCCGACGCATTTCGATTATTCACAGCGCGAGCGGGCCGGGCTGGCGCAACTGGGCAATCAGATCGGCTACATCCGGGA
Source organism: bacterium (assembly GCA_023480605.1). Classification (GTDB taxonomy): domain Bacteria; phylum Sumerlaeota; class Sumerlaeia; order MVZB01; family MVZB01; genus JAMCWS01. The sequence continues at coordinate 418 of JAMCWS010000380.1, read as the reverse complement.
GGCGCCCGGCGGGCCGCTCTTCGTGAGAATCACCTTCATGAGCGACGCGACGGGGCGGGCGGTGCCGACGCTGCGGTTTTCGCGCGACGGACTGGCCTGGTTCATGGCCGATCCGCCGTTGCTGATGGCGGGCAGCCGCGACAACCAGCGCAATCCCAACTGCTATTTCCTGGGCATGTCGACCATCGACGGACAAGGGCAACTGGAGCCGGCCGGCCCCAATGCCTGGAGGGCCATCTATGCGGCGTCGACGTCCAGATCGCCGGCCGGCAGCGACATCTTTTATTCCGAAGCGGGGGCCGGCGAACTGCGCTTGGAATTGGCGCCGACGGTGGCCTCGGTTCCGGCCGCCCTTTGGAAGGGCCATCGATAAAACCGGTCGCGGATTGGGCATGAAGGCAACGGACCGGGACCGATC
>JAMCWS010000159.1 GCA_023480605.1 bacterium | reverse complement strand
TGCGGGCCGAACACATCCACCTCATCAGCGACATCCTGAAAATCATGGCGCCCGATCTCGAACGCGACCGGATCGCCGTCAGCGCTCGCCTCGACCCCGACCTGCCCCGGCCGACGGCCTCGCCCGACCTGATCCGCCAGTTGCTCATCAACCTGATCCGCAATGCCCAGGACGCCATGGAAGCGCGCGGGGGCGAACTCCTTTTCCAGACGACCGCGGCCACGCGGCGACGCGACGGCCAGACCGAACCCCTGGCCCGCATCATGATCACCGACACCGGCTGCGGCATCCCACCCGAGCATCTCTCGCAGGTCTTCGATCCGTTTTTCACCACCAAAACCCCCGACAAGGGAACCGGCCTGGGTCTTTGCGTGTCCTACAGCATCGTGCGCATGTATGATGGAACGATCGACCTGGAAAGCGAACCCGGCCAAGGCACGACGGTGATCGTCGCCCTGCCGACGGGCGGCCGCGAAGCACGCGCCGGTCGCGAAGCCTCCGCTGAGGGCTCTGGGGCCGTGGGGATGGAGGAGGCCGAAAAAACCGGGCCGGGATAGGCGGCCCAATTGGACAATGGCCCTTGATATCCGAACCGCAAAAGCGCCAAAAAGGAATAATGCCAGTTCCCCCTGTCCGCGTGGTTCGGCTTTTATAGGATCGATTTCCTGTGAACGCGCGGCCCCATTTTTAAGCATGCGGAATGACCTTTGCCAAAAGAACGAGAAGTTGACTGACGGCTATACGTATCCTACCGCCGCACGAACCAGTTCCAGTTTGATGCCTCCCGTGATTCCAGGCCGCCCATCGGCGAAGATATGTTGTGGTTTGGAGACATGGGGACCATAATAAGCGGGTTGAACAACGGCGCACACAGCCGCCTTGCGGACGGTCTGGAAGATTTCCGATGGCACCGCCGGCCGGAAAACCCGTTGCAAAGCCGGGCAAGGGTTGGTAAAGAATGGAACAATGTTTGCCCGAACGGGTAAGTGGCGACCCGCCCGCCCGCTGGACATGAACGGAATCCCCATGAAATCAGCCGCAATTCCCAGCCTGTGGTCGGTCCGCCGGGCATGGGTGCGCCGCCTCGCGCCGTGCCTGTTGGTGGCGGGCATCGTGGCGTGGTGGGCGCTGGCGCGGGGCGCGGGTTTGGCGGCGTCCGACGAGTCGACGACCACGCCGGCGGCCACGCCGGCACTGATTGCGCCCGCCCCGGCCGCCCCGGCCGGGCGCGCCGTGGCCCCTCTCAAGCTGCGGTCCAGTCCGGCAGCCGCCGGCGCCGCGGATCTCGACGTCACCCCCGGCCATCCCAAAATCATGATCCGTGGCCTCAAGGCCGAAATCACCCGCGACGGCCGGCCGCGCCAGCGCATCGAGGCCTGGTACGGAGAACTGGACGAAACCGCCAATATCCTCGACCTGTCGGGCGTGGGCCTGAGATATTACGTCGACGGCAAGCCCAAGGGCGAAGCCACCTGCGCCGCGGGCCGGGTCTGGCTGGCCGCGCGCCCGGCCGAGGGCGTCGCCCAGAACGACCTCCTGCTCCAAGGCGGGGTGCGCCTGAGCACCGAAGGAACCTTCCTCGAGACGCCCGTCATGCGTTTCGACAACGCGCGCGAGACGATCCATTCCGAGGCGGGATTCGTCAAACAAGTGCCCATGGAGGGCGGCATTTATCTAATCGGGCGGGGCCAGAGCTTCGATATCAAGCTGGTTCCCGAGCGAGGGAATTTCGAAAACTGGCACGAACGGGGCAATCCCGTCGTGATCGAAAAATCCGAGAAACCGGTAATTAAGCCATGAACAAGATATCCATACTCGCCCTCCTGGCGGGGGTGCTGCTGGTGCTGACTCCGACGATCATCCGGGCGCAGGACGACGCCAAGAAGGCCGATGCGGCCGCGCAGACCTCGGGCGATAAAACCGCCCCGGCCAAATCGGGCGGCCCCCTGGGCAGCGGCGGCGACGTGATGGGATCGTTCCTCGGCGGGGGATTCGATTTCAACAAGATCCAGGCCGCCAACGTCTTCATGGAGCCCGACGGCGCCGTTCGCCTGGTGGCCGACAACGTTCACAACGTCATCATCGACAGCGACCAGATGAACCTGAACTGCCGCGAAGTGAACTTCAATCCGGATACGAAGATCATGGTCGCCACCGGCAAGCCGGTCAAGGTCGAGCAACAGCAATACAAGGCCGAATGCCAGGTGTTGACCTACGACGTCGACAGGAAGACCACCAAACTCGAAGGCAAACCCTTCATCTACCAGAATATCGACGGCGAAACAACCAAGGTGACCGCCGAAATCACCTGCCTCTACCAGGGCAAGGACGGCAAGATGGGCATGACCCTCAGCAACAGCAAGGAATCCACGCACCCAGTCCTGATCGAAAAGAACCGCGCCAAAGGCAGGAGCGCGGAATCGGGCGCCGGAGCGACCACCCGCACCGAGCCGCAGAAGGTCAAGACGAACAACACGAACATCATCAAGATGCCCGAGATCGAATAGACGGCGATCCGGCGGCCGGCCCGCGCGCCGGCATATTTAAGGCTGAGGGGACTTCGCTATGCGCATACTCGTGACCGGCGCGGCCGGTTTTATCGGTTCCCACGTCGCGGAACGATTGACGCGCATCGGCCATGAAGTGGTCGGGATCGACTGCCTGACGGACTATTACGACTGCGCGCTCAAGGAAGCCAACGCCGCCGACATCGCCGAGGCAGGCGTCAAGTTGTTGCGGCTCGATCTGGCGGCCGACGACCTCGCCGCCGCCGTGAGCGGCGCGGAAGTCGTTATTCACCTGGCCGCGCAGCCGGGCATTTCGGCCACGACGCCCTTCGCCGTCTACGAGCGCAACAACCTGCTCGCCACCTGGCGGTTGCTCGAGGCTGTCCGGTCCGGCGCGGGAGCGACAATCAGGGGCTTCATCAACGCCTCCACCTCGTCGGTCTACGGCGCCCACGCCACCGACAACGAGGAAACGCCGCCCAAGCCGACCTCCTACTACGGCGTCACCAAGCTGGCGGCCGAGCAGTTGGTGCTTTCATATCAGCGCGAGCTGGGCCTGCCGGCCTGTTCGCTGCGTCTGTTCTCGGTTTTCGGCCCGCGCGAGCGCCCCGAGAAGCTCTACCCGCGTCTTATCCGCTGCATCCTCGAAGACAAGGAGTTTCCCCTTTTCGACGGCGCCGAGAAGCATTCGCGCTCCTTCACCTATGTCGGCGACATCGTCGACGGATTCGTCGCCGCGCTGAGCCGCCTGGACCGGATCGCCGGCGAAATCATCAACATCGGCACCGACGTTGAGATCACGACGGCCCGCGGGATCGAGATCGTCGAACAGGTGATCGGGCGCAAGGCTCGGCTCGCCCGCCAACCCCGGCGCGGCGGCGACCAGATCCGCACCTGCGCCGACATTGCCAAGGCGCGGCGCCTGCTCGACTACGAACCGGCGACGCGCACCGAAGACGGCTTGCGGACCGAAGTCGAATGGTTCCGGCAAAGAATTCCGGGCCGCGCCTGATCAACCGCCGCATCGCTTGTGGTGAAAACTTATTGGCAAATTTCGTTATCGTGATCGTGATCGTAATCGTGATCGTTTATTATCCGACCAGTATGAACCGGGCGCATCTCACCTTTGTTCGCAGGCAATCGACAATGGCGAGTTCCCGACGAAGAAAATGGTGAAAAGGAGACTCATGGAGACGAGGAGACGGAGACCATACATATTTCACGGCATATCGATGGCCGCCTGCCCGCCGGAAGAACCAGGTCTTCTTGTCTCCGATCTGTCCCCTTGTTTCTTTGTATGCGAATCCCGGTCACCCGCTCGTACAAGTCCGAGATACGCTCGTATGAGTCCCAATTGCGTATTTAAATCAATTCGACGGAAAATCGATTACGATCACGAGCACGAGCATGAGCATGAGCACGAGGAAGACGCGATATCGCACCAGGCATTGAATCAGGCGGGAAACATGGGGTGAAGAGCCAGCGCGCATTGGAACGTTACGTTGAATCGGCCCTTGGCCGCCGTGGCTGGCTGCCGGCCGTCCTGCTCGCCGCGCTCATCTACCTGCCGACTCTGCATTACGGTTTCACCTACGACGACAACAAGATCATCGTTCGCAATCCGCGCATCCGCCACCTCGATATGCCTTCGCTCTATCTGGCCACCTCGTGGTGGAGCCAGACGGGCCTGACCAGCGAATACCGGCCGCTGACGATGGCCAGCTTCGCGCTCAATTATGCGGCCGGGCGGCTCGAGCCGGCGGGCTATCACGCCGTCAACATCATTCTGCATGCGCTCAACTGCGCGCTGCTTTGGCTGCTGGCGGCGCGCCTGTTTCGCGACGCGCGCCTGGCCGCCGTCGCCGCGCTGCTCTTCGCCATCCACCCCATCCACGTCGAGGTGGTCGCCGGCGTCGTCGGCCGCGCCGAGTTGCTGGCGACGGCGGGCTTTCTGCTGGGGCTGCTGGCGGCGCACGCGGCGCCGGCGGCCGATGGCGCCCGGCGGCGCTGGGCCTGGTCGCTGGCCGTCCTGCCGGCGGCCGCCCTGTCGATCTTCTCGAAAGAACACGGCGTGATGCTGCCGGCGGCGATCGCGTTGCTGGCCCTCGCGCCTCCCCCCGATGGCGCTCCGGGGAAAGCGGCCCCGCCCGCCCGGCGGCTCGCCGCCCTGGCGCCGGCGATGGGCGCGGCGGCGGCGGTCGTGATTCTCTATTTCGTCGCCCGCCGGGCGGTGACGGGCGCTTTCCTGCGTTCCTCGCCCGTCAGCCCGCTCGATAATCCCCTCGTCCTCCAGCACTGGCCGGATCGCTGGCTGACGGCTCTGGGCGTGGCGGCGCGTTATGGCCTGGGACTCGTCGCGCCGTTTAATCCATCGCCCGATTATTCTTACCAGGCCATCACGCCCGTGACCGACGCGTCCGATCCGATCTGGATCCCCGGGGCTGCGCTGTTCGCGGCGGTTCTGGCCGTCGCGTTGTTCGCCCGGCGCCGGCCGGCGCTGCGCTTCGCGGCGGGACTGTTGCTCGTGACGTTCGCCGTCGCCTCGAACCTGCTGGTGACGATCGGAACGATCATGGGCGAACGATTGCTTTACCTCCCGAGCGCTGGATTTTGCCTCGGCACGGCGGCGCTGGCCCTTGGCGAATGCCTCGCGACCCCCGGCGGGCGGGCAATCCCCCCCGCCCCCGCCCGGCGCCGCTGGGGCGCCTGGGCGCTGGCCGCCTGGGGTCTTCTTCTACTGGGCCAGCATGCGCGCTACCTGCCCGTCTGGCGCAACGACACAAGCCTCTTCACCTACACCGTGGCGCGCGTCCCGCGCAGCGCGCGGGCGCATTTCAACCGCGCCTACCTGCTCGATCGCGAGGGCCAGCCGGCCAAGGCCCTCGCCGAACTGCGCGAAGGCTACCAGATCTACCCCGATGACGACGCCTTCGTGCAGATGGGCGTCGAGCTGGCGCGGCTGGGCCGCGACGCCGAAGCGCGCGACATCTTCGAGCGCGCCCTGGCCGTCAATGAGAAGCACCCCCAGCTCAACCGCGCCATGGCCGACCTGTTGACGCGCGGCGGCGAACCGGCGCGGGCCGAGGCCATCCTGCGCCGCGCCGTCGCCCTGGACCCCGAGTCGCCCGCCGCGCGATTCAACCTCGGCGCCTGGCTGGCGGGCCGGGGCCGCTGGGCCGAATCGCTGCCCCAGCTCGAACCGCTGCTGGCCGTCCCCGGCGCCGCGGAACTGCCCGACCTGGCCGACTTGCGCCGTTTGGTCGAGGAGGGCCGCCGCCACGCCGCCGCACCGCCGCCCGATCCGAATCGATAACCCATAATATCCATGCTCTTCTGTCGTCCCCTCGTGACCGCGGCACGGATTGGTCTTCCATCCTCCCGGACCGGCGTCCGGGGCTACGGCCGCCTCGTTCCTCCGGCACTCTCGGATCCGCACCGAATCAGGCGCAATATCAATGCGGCTCGAAGGAATGACGGAACGGTAGCTTCGGACGACGGAAGATCCCGATGGCGCCCTGTTTTTGATGTAGATATATGAGACGCACCCGTGTCCAATTGTAATCGTGGGGCGGCTTGACAAGACTCTCCGAATGTATCAAAATGGAACACTGCAAGGATGGCGCAAGGGTGGATGAGCGTGCGCGCCGCCTGGCCTCGCTGGC
>JAMCWS010000206.1:5863-6170 GCA_023480605.1 bacterium | reverse complement strand
GGCGGGTTTCAGCTCTACCATGTCTGGGTATTGCAGCCAGCCGTATGAGCGAGTTGCGCGACTCGCCCCGTACGGCACCGCTTCAGGTCAGAGCGGCCAGGGGCGCCGTGAAGAAGGATGATTTCGATGACCGAATCGACTGACGCACCCCCGGCCCCGGCGGTCGGGCTTTTCGGCGGCCGCTTCAACCCGCCGCACATGGCCCACGTTCTGGTCGCCGCCTGGGCGCTGGCCGGTGGCGAGGTGGGCGCGGTGTGGGTCATCCCGAGCGGCGGGCACCCCTTCGGCAAGCCGCTCGCGCCCTTCG
>JAMCWS010000206.1:0-5853 GCA_023480605.1 bacterium | reverse complement strand
ATTCCCCGGCCGCCGCTGGCGCTGGATCATGGGCAGCGATACGCTCGCCGAGGCGCCTCAATGGCGCGCCTTCGATCAGGTGGCCGCCCTCGCTCCGCCCCTGGTCGTCCCCCGCCAGGGCCACGCGTCGCCGCCGGGCGCGCCGTCCGGGCCGGGCGATTTCGCGCTGCCCGACCTGTCATCGACCTTCGTGCGCGAATTGATCGGCCGGGGCCGATGGGAGGAGTTGCGCGCCCTCGTGCCGGAGCCGGTGGTCGACTGGATCCGCCAGCGGGGTCTTTACGACGACGGCGGCGCCTGAAGCGCCGCCGACGGATCGCTCCCGGTCCGGGGCCATCTCCGGTTTATTCGCAAACACACTCAATCATGACGCTGATTGGTCTCGTTCGCAAAGGTGCGCCAAAACTCCCGCGCCGAACCGGCAGATCCAGGATGCGTCTCGCGGCCCCGCATACCGCGAAAAAACTTTCCAGCGCGAATATCGCGTGATTATTTGAGTCTTTCCTGCCGATTAAGAATATGGGAGATCGCAATCCGGCGCGGCACTGGTTCGCCATGCCATCGCGCTGTCCAGCAGGCTTGTTCCTTTTGAATTATGACATCACATCCCGGAGCGACCGCATTTCATGGAATCCGTGCTGCAAAAAACCGTTCAATCCCTTGAAGCGGCCCTGCGTTACAATCCCACCAGCGTGGAATTGATGACCTCGCTGGCGGAAGTTTACGTCCGCCTGGGGCGGTTCGACCGGCGCACGATGGAACTGTGCGACGCCGTCCTCGCCCGCCAGGACCATCCCCTGCTCCAACAGGCCCAAAGCATCGGCGACTTGCTGGAGCAGGCCCAGAAAATCGAGGAGTGCCTCGAACGCGGCGAAGCTCCACCCGAACCCGACGTGCTGCGCACATCGCTCAATATCCTCGAGGAGTTCATGACCCAGGTCAGCGAGTGCGCCGATCTCTGGCTGGCCTGGACCCGGTTTCAGATCCTCATCCTTCAGATCGGCCAAGCCCTCAAGGGCATCGAAGCTCTCGGCCGGCTGGGGGTAAAAGACCTGGGCGAGGAGTTGATGCAAAGCATCCAATGGGCCAGCCGGTCGGCCGGCCTGACGTCCGAACAGGGACGCCATCTGGCCGAACTCTACCTTAAACTCGGCAACCAAACCCGAGCCATCCGCCAACTGGAAAAACTCTACGACGACGGGGTCACCACGATCGGCGAGGGGCTCCTGTCGCTTTACCTGGAGCGTTATAGCGTCGAACACGCCGACGAGGTGCCCGATTCGGTGCGCAGCCGCCTGTTCATTTTATTGCTCGACCATGCCGATCGCCAGATCATCGGGGCCTGGCTGCGCAAGGCCACTATTTACGGCTGGGAAGTCTCGACCTTCATCAAGGGTTACGCCCGCCACCTGATCGGCGACGGCGAACTGGGCGAAGCCTTCGCCCTCCTCCAGCGCCTGGGAATGGACGCCGAGGTCAAGGACCTGCTCAACGAAATCGCCGCCGGATTCGAACGGAGCGAAGAGATCGACAGGGCCGTCAGCGTTTTGCGCTACATCAATGACAATGAATTGATCGAAACCGAGGTGCATCGCCGGCGCGAGCGCGAACTGGTGCGCGAAGCCGAACTGTCGATGGCCCTCCTTCAAGCCAAGAACGGCCGTTACAACGAGGCGCTACAAAAATACGTCTCCGCCATGAAACTCTCGCCCCGGCCCGACCTGGCCCTCCTGGACGCCATCGACGAACTGATCGAAGGCGGGCATGTTGCCGAGTCCGACGCCCTGATTCAACTGGGCCTTTATTTCCGCGAGCAGAAAGACAATCCCAAGGCCGTCTTTTATCTCAACCACGCCCTGGAGATCGACCCTGAAAACAAGAACGCCCTGCACGAACTCGAAGCCCTGTTCGACGATATTCTGCACCAGAATCCCGACCTGCCCGACCTTCGCCTGGAACTGGGCCAGCTTTACCTGCGAATGAACCGCAACGAGCAGGCCATCGAGGAATTGAAACTGGCCGCCACCTCGCCGGCCAGTTCCGCCCGGGCCGGTCGCCTGCTGGCCCAGGCCCTGGCCCGCACCGGCCAGTTTGTCGAGGCGCTCGACAAGTATCGCTCGCTCCCCATCGAGGAAACCGACTGCGAAGCCCTCTACGACCTGCACCAGTCACTGATGCAAAAGGACGCGCCGCGCGAGGCGCTGGCGGCCCTCGATATGATCTGCCGCGTCAAGCCCGATTACCGCGACGTGAGCGAAAAAATCGCCGCCATCGAAAAACGGACCGGCCGCCAGCAATCCGACATCACGGTCGACCCCAAAATGCGCGAGTTGATCGGCGACCTGGCCATCGGCCGTTACCAATACATCGAGCAGCTTGGTTCGGGCGGCATGGGCGTCGTCTACAAGGTGCGCGACTTGCGCAGCCAGCAGACGGTGGCCATGAAGATCCTGCGCGACGGACTGTCGGGCAGTTCCAAGGCGCTGGACCGTTTTTTTCGCGAGGCCCGCATCGCCGCCACCCTTCACCACCGCAACATCGTTAATATCCATGACTACAACATCAGCAACATCAGCGGCCAGAGCTACATCGCGATGGAATACGTCGACGGTCCCTCGTTGCGTGAGATCATCGACCGCCAGTTCGAGAATTCCATTAAAATCAACCTCGACTACATTACCGAAATCCTCTATTACGCGGCCCAGTTGTGCGACGCCCTCGAGGCGGCCCACCACAAAGGCATCGTCCATCGCGACATCAAGCCCGACAACGTGATGATCAACTCGCGCGGCGAAGTCAAAATCACCGACTTCGGCATCGTCCACGTCGAGCAAGCCACCTTCACCCCCACCGGCGCGATGCTGGGCACGCCCCGTTACATGTCTCCCGAACAGGTCACGGGCGAAAAAATCGACGGGCGCAGCGACATCTACTCGGTCGGCATCCTGCTCTACGAGGTGCTGGTCGGCTCCCCCCCCTTCATGACGGGCGACATTTCATATCAGCAGGTTCATAACCCGCCGGTTCCGCCGCGCGAAATCAATCCCGTCATCCCCCAGGTGACCAACGAAATGATCCTCAAGTGCCTGGCTAAAAAGCCCGAAGATCGTTATCCCAACGCCATGGCCCTCAAACAAATTCTCGGCCAGCAACTCGACGATCTCGGGGGGTGCGCCAAATACAACCACTACCAGACGACGGACGTCATCGAACCCGTGGGATTAGACCACGAACTGGACCTGGATTAGGCCCGGAACGGGTTCCCGTTATTAAGCCAAGACATGCCTCGCACCCGAATCGACCGTATCGGGAAAGGCGGATCAGTATGCGTGAATCCATGCACAAACTGATCCACAATTTCTCAAATTGCGACGACCTGCCCCATTCCATATCAAGAAGCCATCATGTAGTGCGTCATTCCGTCCTCCATGAGACAGCGCAAGTTATTGATTTAACTTAACTTGTATGCGTAATGAAGTTTTCATCGCGGATGGCATCGGTCTTGCTGAATCAACGAGTGGGATTATACTCCGACGGGGAGGCGGCAACGTGACCAGCATCGATCGCGACAAGGATTTCATCATTCTGTTTGTCCGGGGCGATCTCGTGGTGCTCCCCACGCGCAACCTGGACGCCCTGCTCGAAGACATGATCAACGACCAGGTGGAACACAAGGATTTCATCCAGTCGCGCACTTTTTTCATCGACAACAATATCATGGCGTCGCTCCCTCCGATGAAACTGGTTTCCGACGCGCCGGCGTCGCCGCGCCCGCCGGCCGTTTGAGGAGCGCCGCTCCCCTTCCCTTCGCCATCGGGGCATTCCGAATCCGCTTCTCCGCCAAACGTCATTCACCCCAGCACCGCAAACCGCAATCCTACGATTGCACCGCGCGCGCGACTTCCTTACAATTGCCCGGAGGATCGGCATGGCCGCATCTTTTCGCCGTTTCCTTCTCATGCGCCGTGCCGCCGACGATCCAGCGAAAGACCGCCGAATGGCGCCGCCGCCGCCCAAACCCACCCCTCTTCTGCGCCGCAATTGCGTCGTGGTGACGGGGTTGGTTGTCGTCATCTTCGCCGCCATCACCTTCGGGCTCTGGCGCGCTTCGACCTTCCTGCTCAATTACCGACTCCACGACATCGCCCAGCGCAACTGCCGCCAGATGGTGGATCGGATGAGCAATTTCATCGAGGAACGCCTGACCGCACTGCGCTACATCCACCATTTCTACGTCAACTCCGATAACCTCAGCGAACAGGAATTCCAGGGCTATTGCACGGCCATGCTGACCGATGCTCCCGGCATCCTTTCCGTCATGGTGACCGACACCAAAGGGCACCCCACCTGGGTCGCTCCCACCGACGTCATCTCGCTGGAAAAAATTTACCTGATGACGGCCGACCCCAGGATCGACGTGGCCCTCAGCCGCTCGCTCACCACATTGCAGCCGGCCATCACCACCCCGATGGAGGTGCCCAGCTACGGAACAGGCTTTCTGGCGGCGATGCCCATCGTCAAGGGCAAACTCCACCAGGGCTACATCGTCGGCGTCTTTCATTATAATTCTCTCCTCGGCTACCTCTCTCAACCCCGGCTGATGGCGCAGTTCCAGGTGACCGTTGTCCAGAACGAGAAAACTGTTTTCCAGACCCCCAACACCCCCGCCAAAGAGGGTCACGGCTGGCTGGCCGGCGAGTCGATCCTCAATCGCTCGGAGCCTGTCAAGATCATCCTGGGCGGACAAGAGTGGTCGGTCACGGTCGATCCGGTCGACATGCGCAGTTCGCCGGCCGCGGCCTTCGTCTCGCTGACGATCCTCGTCCTGGGTCTTATCATTTCCGCCCTGATCGGCTACCTGGTGTTCCGCCAGCAGTGGCGGGCGGCCATCCTTAAAACCGAAGCCGCCCAGAACCGGACGCGCCTGGAACGGACCGGCCTTAACCTGGTCGAAGCCAGATCGGAACTCAACCTTATACTCAACAGCGTGGACGAGGGAATTATTCTCTATAACAACAACTTCGACCCCATTCAGGCCAACACGGCCTTCCTGACGCTGTTCAACATGACCGATAACGGCGTCGCGATGCAGTCGGGCACGGCGCATCACGAACAAATGATCCAACTGACCGGCTCGGAAACCAAATACTGGTCGCTGTTCAACTCGTTGCGCAACCACCCCGAACAAACTTATACGGATGAGCTGGAGGCGCCCGCCCCCCCGGGCAGCAAGGGGCGCGAAAAAGCTTACCTGCGCCGCGCCTCGACCATTTGCGGGGCCAACGACGAATACCGCGGCGTGCTGGCCATCTACAAGGACATCACGACCATGAAGGCGGTCGACCGCGCCAAGGATGATTTCCTTTCCAACGTGACCCACGAACTGCGCTCGCCGCTGGCTTCGATCCGCGGCTTCGCCGAAACCCTGCGCCGCGACCCCGAAATGCCGCTTGAGACGCGCAAGGAATTCTTCTCGATCATCTGCGACGAATCGACCCGCCTGCAGGACTTGATCGAGGAATTGCTCGACCTGCGCCGCATGGAGGCCGCGGGCGCTCCGTTTAATCCCACCGCCTACGACTTCAAAGTGCTCGTTGAAGACATCGTCCGCGGCGCCCGCACCATCCTGCTGTCCAAGAACATCACCGTCCGGCTCGAATGGAGCGGCCTTTACGACGGACGCCTACGCGGCGAAATCGCGCAAATCACCCGCGCCATTCACAACCTGCTGGTCAACGCCGTCAAATACTCCCCCGAGGGAAGCGAAATCATCCTCAACGGCCACTGCGGCAAACAGCGCGTCTGGCTGGAAATCACCGATCGGGGCAGCGGCGAGCGCAGTTCGTGGGTCAC
>JAMCWS010000236.1 GCA_023480605.1 bacterium | reverse complement strand
GATGGCCGCCCGGGCCGGGTCGGGGTAATACGGGGGGCTGTAGAAGGCTCCGAACTCGCCCATGAGAAGCGGTTTGAGGGTCAGGTCGAGGCTGCCGAATTCACTCGTGGCGAGATCGTCCTCGATCGTGACGTCGGGGTGGGGATAGTAGTGTATATCGATGAAGGATATATCGGACTGGGTCATGATCACCGGACGCGGCGGGAAACGCTTGTCGGGAGTGCCGAGCGGCAGGACGCCGTTGGGGCCGTCCTTGCCGACGGCATGGTAGGTAAAAACACTGGAAGAGACCATTGCCTCGGGATCAACGGCCCGCACGCCGGCCACGATTCGATTAAGCATCCAGTTGAAGTTATTATCGAAACAGGCCTGCCGGCTGACCGCATCGGCCATGTCGTAGGTCATGCCGTCGGCCGGCGTGACCGTTCCCGACGTGAGACTGAAGGGAGCGTAGGTGGTCGTGGCCGACAGCTCGTTTTGTATTTCCCAGGAAAAGATCGTCGAGAGGAGGGCGCCGCCATCGGCGGTCGTCACCGCTTCAATCAGCTTCTGCATGTAGAGCACCTTGGCGTCGATCCAGGCGGGTGCCATGAACATCTTGTTCGTGCCTTCGACGTTGGCGATCTGGGCGGCGTTGGCCAGCGTGGCGTAATAACGATTGTTCGCAACCCAGTTAAAAGACGGAGTCACGTAAACGTGGTGCCGGTTGGCCCGGCGCAGGAAATCGATGAAGTTATACACCCACGGAGCGTATAGCTCGGGGGTATTCATTTCATATGGCCCCGCCGTGCCATAATTGCCGGTGGCCTGGAGCGCGGACGAGCTCGGGTCGATGAATACGCGAACCAGATTGTAGCCGTCATGCTCCATGCGCGTGAGGGCCGCTTCCGCGGCATTGCCATCATAGAGCCCGACGTTGAACGTGGTGTGATAGGCGATGTTGTCGATCCAGGTCAACCGGATGTAATTATTGCCTTCGGGATTGAATCGCTGGCCGGACCGCGTGTCGTAGAATTCGGCCCGGGGCGTTGCCGAACGCGCGGCGATGCGCGGCAGTGGCGGTGGCCCCGGCCACGCGGTCGCCCAGGCCGCCGCCCAAACCCAGCCGGTCAGTGCCAGGGCGACCAATCGCCGCCACCCCTCAAAGACCCACGTGATTCGTCCGCCCATTCGCCCCTCCATGGCCCGTCCGTCGCCATCGATGAATCCAGCTTACGCCCTTGGATGGCGGGTCGGCAATGACGGAAGGATATCCGGTATCTTCGCGAATATCGGCACTAAAGAAGTCTTATCGCGTTTGTGGCTCCCGGCGCCCCAACCAATTTCACGGCACCGGCCGGCCGCGCGCGGCCTCGAACAGCGCGAACCATTCCTCACGCGTGAGTTCGATGGCGTCGGCTTCGCAACATGCCGCCAGGCGGCCGGGGTTGAGCGTGCCGATAATCGGCAGGATGCCGGCCGGGTGGTGCAGGAGCCAGGCCAGCGCGACCGCCTCGCGGGCGATTCCCCGGGCGACGGCAAGGCTGGCGACCGCCGCCGCGGCCCGGCGCACCGGCTCGCTCGCGTCGGCCGGGGGATCGATCAGCCTCCCCTTGGCCAGGGGCGCCCAGGCCTGGATCATGACCCCGTGCAGGCGGCACCAGTCCAGCGTACCCGCCGCCCCCGCGTATTCCGTCCCGGTCTGGTTGCCCATGATTCCGTCGTTGATCAGGTGATGATGGGCGAGGCTCAGTTCGACCTGGTTGGTGACAAGCGGCGCTTCGACGAATCGCTGCAGGAGGGCGATCTGCGCCCAGGTGTGGTTGCTCACGCCGAAGGCGCGCACCTTGCCGGCGGAGCGCAGTTCGCTGAACGCCCCCGCGACTTCTTAGGGTTGAGCCAACGGGTCGGGCCGGTGGAGCAGCAGAACGTCAATATGGTCGGTCTGGAGGCGGCGCAGGCTGCCCTCGACCGCCTCGACAATGTGCGCACGGCTGAAATCATATCGGCCGGGGTCGCCCGGCCGCGGGTCGCCCGCGAAACGCACGCCGCACTTGGTCTGGATGACGATTCGCTCGCGCAGGCCGGGCCGTCGGCGGACAATCTCACCGAATACGCTCTCTGACTTACCCCGGGCATAGATGTCGGCCAGATCGAAGAAGTTGATGCCGTGCTCGACGGCGGCTTCGACAATCCGCGCGCCGCCCGTCTTTTCGGCTTCCCCCGGCGGCGCCCCATCCCATCGCCCGCCCATTGTTGCCGATCCCAGGGCGATCCGCGAAACCACCAGATCCGTTTGCGCCAAGCGATACGTTTTCAATGCCGCGCTCCTTTGGCTTGAGTTCGCCGATTCCATATCTACCCGACCTTGGGCTGCGTGGTCAAGCCGGCGGGGGCGCGTGTTGCCCGTACGCCGGCGTTACCGTGCGCCGCGATGCCATGGCGCAGTTTCGCCTTTGAGCGAATCCGCGTTTTGAGTAACATAGGCCACTGGTTCGCGAGGTTGCCATCCGATGAAACGCGCCCCGGCCCCGCACGTAAATCCCGTCCGTTCCGCGCCTCCCCCGGCGGCCGCTCGCGTCGCCGGCGCGTTGCTCATGCTCGCCTGCCTGGGCGGGCTGGCCTGGACCCTCATGACATATTACGCCCTCTACGTTTTCCGGACCATCCCCGCCCCAAGCCAGTATAACCGCACGACGTTGGCCGAGTACGGCCTGCGGCTCGAAGGCCTGTTGGAACTCGATCCCACCAATGGCGAGATCCGCTATCGCTACGCGAGCGTGTTGGCCAACCAGGGCGACTTTTCGGCGGCCGTGCGCGAGTTGCAGCGCGCCCGCCTGACGCACTGGGTCCAGAGCAGCCTGTTTGTGCTCAGCGAAATGTATCTCAAACTCGGCTGGATCGACCAGGCCGTCAGCACGATGGGCGACTGCCTCCTCGTCAATCCCGTCGACCGCGAATACAATCCCAAATACCTGCGTCTGCTCTACGTGAAACTCAAGCGCTGGAATCCTTCCCGCCGCCAGGCGGGATTCGACAGCGATCGGCGCCAGTTTGCCGCCGCCGTGCGCAATTGGGCCATCCGGGCGCCGTTCGACCCCAACGCTTACCTCTTCATGGGCAACTACCACATCCGTCCCATGCCATTTTATGCCTTGCAGGCCTATCGTTGCTTCCTTTACGGACTTTCGGACGGCCCGTTGGCATTCTCGGGCAATACCGACCTGATGATCGAGCGCGGCGACGTCTTGAACGTGATTGGCCAGATTATCAGGGGCCGGTTCGCCCCGAGTTATCGAGATTTGCCGTAATCCCGGGGTGCCGGACATTGAGTCGTGTCAAAACACCAGTCGCCGCCCCCCCGTCCGCCGTCGCGACCCGCGCGCCGGACCGGTTCGAATGGATGATGGCCTGGTTCCTGCCCGCCATCACCGCCCTCACCCCCCTGGTGGTCATCTACAGCCTGGCCCGGCCGCATGTGGGCCAATCGCTCGTTTTCCGGGTATTCGTATTCATCGCCGCCGGATTGCTTGGTTTTGGATGGTCCATGGGCTGGCGGCCGTTACCGCATCGCCCGACGCTGCCGATGGTCCTGGGAGCGCTGGGTATCGTTTCGATCCTGATCTCGCTCATCGACTCCCGTGTCCCTCTCTTTTCGCTCAAGCAGGCGATGCTTCCCCTGTGCGGCTTCCTATACTTCTGCCTGATCGTCGCCACGCCAGAGCGCCGCGCGCTGCTGGATCGTCTTTGCCTGGCGATCGCCGTCGTGTCGGTGCTTCTCTCGTTGCAGGGCATCGGGCAATACGTCGGCATCGATATCATTTATTACAGCGGCGACATCCCGAAAAACTCGGTTGTCGCGACGATCGGCCATCCCAACTATCTCTCGTCGGTGCTGGGCCCCGCGTTGTTTCTTCTACTGAGCTTCGCCTTTACGAACACCAGCCGCCGGCACGGCCTGTTGATCGGCATCGGAGCGGTCGTCATTCTCTTCTGCATCGTGCTGACCCGCGCCCGGTCGGTCTGGCTGGGCGTCCTTTGCGGCTTCGGCGCGGTTCTGTTGCTGGCGTTGCGTTATTGTTACGCCGCCCGCATCGGCCGCCGGTGGATCCGCAGCCTGGTGATGGGCGCGCTGCTCAGCCTGCTGGCGTTGGGGATCGGGCTGTTCGTCATTCTGCCGGCGGTCGGGGCGCCCGTCAGCTTCAAGGGACGCTTCACGCTGGGCATCGAAATCAAGAGCCGGTTCTATTACTGGTATGCGGCTTACGATCGCGCGATGGAGAAGCCGATCCTCGGCCAGGGCTACGCGATGTTCGACCCCATGTTCTGGGACTACGCGGTTGCGCAGCAGAAATCGCCGATGGGTCCCTACTTCCACAACCTGTTGCCCGCCATCTCGGGCAGCAGCCCCGGCCACGTCCACAATGAATACTTGGAAGTGTTCTGCGAACAGGGCCTCTTTGGCCTGGCGTGCCAGATGGCTTTTCTGGGTTTCTTCGCATACTTCGGCATCCTGGCCATTATGCGCCAGACATCGCCCGCCCGAGCCTTCCGCGACATCGCCGTTTACGGGGCCTTCGTCACCAATCTCGTCAATGCCTTGTTCAGTTTCCCCTGGCGCCTGCCGATCAGCCTGATCGTCTCGATGGTGATCCTGGCCTGGATCTACGACTCGGTTTATCCGCGCCCCGCCATAACGGAAGCCTGAATCGCGGTTGAAGCCGAGACGATTAATTGTCCACGAAATTACTCGGCGCGGCGGGATGACTATATCTCGATCCCGTATTCCTGGATTTTCTTGGCCAGCGTGTTGCGATGGATGTCGAGGATCTGCGCCGCGCGCACGCGGTTTCCCCCCGCGAAGCGCAGGGCCCGCCGGATCGCCTCGGCCTCGGTCACGGCCATCGTCGGCGGCAGGACCGCGTCAAGCGGCAACATCGGCTGCGTCGGCTCCGACGTAAGCGGCCGACGCCCGCCGGTCGAGGGTTCGGGCGCGGTCTCGGGCAACCTGAGTTGGAAGTGCTCGGGCCTCAGGATGCCGTCGTCGGACAAAATCAACGCCCGCTCCAGGCTGTGACGCAGCTCACGCACATTGCCCGGCCAGGGATAACGCTCCAGCAGCGCCCAGGTCTCGTCGACAAGGCCCAGGAACGGTTTGCCCAGGCGATTGGCCAACGGCGGGGCGAAATACTCCACCAGCGGCCGTACATCCTCGACCCGCTCGCGCAGTGGCGGCAGATGAATCGGCAGCACGTTCAGGCGGAAAAGCAGGTCCTGGCGGAAGCGCCCCTCCCGCACGGCCTGATCGAGGTTGCGGTTGGTGGCGGCGACGATGCGCACGTCGGACTGGATTGGCCGCACGCCGCCCACACGGTAGAACGCCAGTTCTTCGATGAACCGCAGCAGCTTGGGCTGAAGGGCGATGGCCATCTCCCCGATTTCGTCCAGGAACAGCGTTCCCCCTTCGGCCATCTCGACCTTGCCGCGCTTGAGGTGGTCGGCGCCGGTGAAGGCGCCGGCCTCATGACCGAACAATTCGCTCTCGATCAGGTTGGCGGGGATGGCCGAGCAGTCGATGGCGACGAACGATTCCTTTTGGCGCGCGCTGGAGTTATGGATCATCTGGGCCGCCAGTTCTTTGCCGGTGCCCGTTTCGCCGGTCAGCAGCACGGTGGCCTCGCTCGCTCCCACGCGGGCGATCTGCTCGCGGATGGCCTGGCTGGCCGGCGACGTGCCGATGAAGGGCGTAGCCGGCCGGCGCGAAGCCGTCAGCACGAGTTGCTCCATCTGGATGGCGTGGCGGACCGCCCCCGAGACGATGTGGGCCAGGGCTTGCAACAGGCTCAGGTCTTCTTCCGTGTATTCGTCGCCGTCGGAACGGGCGGCATAGAGCGCTCCCGCGATCCGATCCTGGTGAGGAAGGGGAACGATCATCGCCTTGCGCGGGCGGGGGCGGGTTTCGGCGCTGGTGGCCTTGGTGAGCGCGGCCGTCAGCACGGCCTTGCCCTCGCTGAGCACGACCGACAGCACCTCGTTGCCGATCCGCAGTTCATCGTCCTCGGAGAAGGCCACCAGCGGCGTGGCCTCGCCCGAGCTCGTGCGCAGCAGGATGGCCCCGCTCGATGCGTTGAACATCGCCATGATCTGGTGGGTCATCCGGTTGAGCGCCTCGGGCAGTTCCTCGGCCGTTGAGTCGAACAGG
>JAMCWS010000437.1 GCA_023480605.1 bacterium | reverse complement strand
AACCGGTTCCTGGATTGCGGCGTGTGCGCCGGATCCTCACGCTGGTTCTGCTGGCGTTGACGGCGGGATCCGTGAGCGGCTGCGCCGTAGATCACGATGGCGCAGCCCGTCAATCCCCAAACCATGAGCGCCAAGAACAGCGCGCTCAGACCCCAGCGTATTCGCCGAAAGCCGGTGGCCGGCCTTCGAGAGTTCGTTGTTTCCTCTTTCATCTTCGGTTACCGCTCCATAATCGTATTAATGGTGCTCCCGTTCTTCGTGGCGTTCCTGCTTCAACTCGCGGTGGTGTTCCTTCCACTCGCGATGGTCTCTGTCCCAGCGGCCGTCTTCGTGGCGCCGGTGGTCGTACCAGCCGTCGCGGTGGGGATGATGATGGCGTCCATGATCGTAGAAACCGACGGCGCAGCCGCTCACGGATCCCGCCGTCAACGCCAGCAGAACCAGCGTGAGGATCCGGCGCACACGCCGCAATCCAGGAACCGGTTTTTCGAGTCGATTGTTTCCGGAATTCATAATTTTAACACCGTTTGTCGTTTCAATGGTTCAATGAATGATCCCTTCTCCCGTTCCACCTCCATTTTACCTGAAAAAGGCGTTTCGGGCAACGGGTCGCCAAGGGAAACGCGCATTCCCGCGCCGCCGTGGCGGCCGCGCGGCACGGGCCTTTACACGCCGAAGGCTTGCGCATAGGATAGGATCGAAACAGCCATGAACGACGGACACCCCCGGTATGCTGCGTGAAAATCGTTACATCCTCCGCCAGGCCAACATCGCCTTCGACCTCGCGCTGAGCGTGGCGGCGTTCCTGATCAGCCATCTGGCGCGCCAGGGATTGCACGACCTCCTGCCCCCCGGGTGGCTCGAAACGGCCAGCCTGCGCAATTATATCTGGCTGCTGCCCGTGGCGCCGGTGGCCACCATCCTCGCCCTGGCCTGGAACGGCGTCTACCAGGACCAGCGGATGCGGCTCGGTCCGCGCGGCCAGGTCCGCCGGATGGCCGCGGCATGCTTTGAGGCGATGCTGTTGCTGATGGCCGTCGTCGTGCTTCTGCCTCCCGAGACCAGGACTTCGCGGTCCTTTATACTCATCCTGCCGTTCACGACGTTCGCCCTCATCTTCGGCAAAAGCCTGTTGGTGCATCGTCTGCTGCTGCGCATCCGCCGGCGAACCAACAACCTGCGCCGGGCGATCCTTGTCGGTTCAGGCGAGGCCCTGGAACGTTTCGCGGGAATGCTCGCCGGTTATCCCACCTGGGGTTTAAGGGTCATCGGCGTCGTGACCGACCGCCCCGAACTCCAGGGGGTGGCCTTTCCGGCCGTCGCGTCCGGAGGGATGGAGTGGGCGGCGGGCGGCGCGGCGGCGCCTCCGGCCGGGGCGCTGACCGAAGCCCAACTGCCCATCCTTGGCGACCTGACGCACGCCGCCGACCTGTTGTGGCGTACGCCGATCGACGAAGTGATCCTGGTGCCCGGGGCCGCCACCCTGGGCCAATTGCATCCGCTATTGGAGGTATGCGAGGAGATGGGCGTGCGCACACACCTGCCGTTGCTCTTTTTTCCCGGCCGCATCGCCCACCCCGAAATGGACCTGTTCGGCGGCATCCCGGTCCTGTCCTGGTGGCCGACGCGCACGATCGGCCCGGCGCTGGTGTTCAAATACGCCTTCGACCGGATGGCGGCGCTGGCGCTGCTCGTGCTGGCGCTGCCCGTGTCGCTGGCGGCCGTGCTGGCCATCCGGCTAACTTCGCGCCGGGGCGAGCCGGTCTTCTTCGGCCAGATCCGCTGCGGCCTCAACGGGCGGCTCTTTACGTGCTGGAAACTGCGTTCGATGAGCGTCGGTGCGGAGGAACGCCTGGCCGAACTGGAAGGCCGCAACGAGCAGGACGGACCGGCCTTCAAAATGCGCGACGATCCGCGCGTGACCGCCGTGGGGCGATGGCTGCGCAGGTTCAGCATCGACGAAATCCCCCAACTGTGGAACGTGTTGCGCGGCGAGATGTCGTTGGTCGGGCCGCGCCCGCCCCTGCCCGAGGAAGTCGCCCGCTACGACCGCTGGCAACGGCGGCGCCTGTCGATGAAACCCGGCATCACCTGCCTCTGGCAGGTCATGGGGCGCAATACTTTGCCATTCGAGACCTGGATGAAGCTCGATCTGCAATACATCGACAACTGGTCGTTGGGGCTGGATTTCAAAATCCTGATCCGAACGGTCTACGCCGTGTTTTCCGGATATGGAGCAAGCTGAGACGCTGTCCCACCGAATACGGCGATCCGGCCAGCGACGCAATCGGGTGCTCGGGGCGCCGGCACAACCGTTTGCGGGGGGGCGCCCCATCCGTGTCATTTTTTAACGCGTTGCTTACCGTTGGTTCCATTGAGCCACCGGTAACCGCATGGGATGTGAGGGGCGATGATGTCTCGATCGGCGAGGTCGCGATGATCGATCGGGAAACTGACGCAGTTCAACGGCCGGAACCGGTTGTACAGCACGCACGAGGCGACGCCGTCTTCCTCGCGGTAATAGCGGCAGCGCAGGACCAGCCGGCAACAGGTGCCGCAACGCCGACACTCACCGTGGCGCTGGGCGACGCTCGAGCGAACGTATCCGGGCCGGCACACATTGAGCAACAGGCGCCGTTGAACGCCCCAAAGCAGTCTCAGTCGCTTTCGAAACGTAGTTTTGTTCGGGTGCATGGTGTTCCATCGGTTGGGGGCGCTGGCACGGCGAAACGGCCGCTCCGCGCGGACATCGGACGTGTGTGATTCAGTCGCATGAATTCACTGCTCGAACCGGAACCTGCGGCGGGCGGCCGCCAGGACGGCCGGCGGGTCGGTCCGGTGCGGGCGGAGGGACTCGATCTCCCCCGGACCGCTCCGCGAATGCCCGAATCCGGCGCGATTCCGCCGCGATCTTCGTAAATCATCTCATGGCCTTTACGACCATCGCGCAATCAGCGAATCAAGGCGCCGTTTTTTATATCACCTTTTTCGGCCGTTTGGAAGACTCCCTTTCTCGAAATCAAGTTTTCGGCCGTGACGGCCCCCGCCGGCCCGGGCCGGTCTTGCCCTTGCCCGTTTGGACATCGGTGTTTTTCTATGGTTGCAGGCGTCCGGCCGATCCATTATTACTCAGGTATGGCGTTGATGGCATATCATATCGCTCCCGGCGCGCCCAAGCCTTATTGGAATCGCGTCGGATACGTTGAAATGAACGTGAAAAGGAATGACATCCCATGACCCGGATTACTCGCCGCAGCTTCCTCGCCGGCGCCGCTACGGCCGCCGCCTTCACCATTATCAAGCCCGACCAGGTGCGTGGCACGTCCGCCAACGCCAGGATCCGGATCGGCGCCGTCGGTCAGGGCGGTCGCGGCGCCTGGATCTCCGACCTTTTTGCCAAGCACGGAGGCTACCAGATCACCGCCGTCGCCGACTACTTCCCCGAAGTGGCCACCGCCAAGGGCAAGGCGCTTGGCGTGGCGCCCGAGCGCTGTTTTTCCGGCCTCTCCGGCTATATACGGCTGATCGATAGCGGCGTCGATGCCGTCCTCCTGGAGGTTCCGCCATATTTCTTCCCCGAACAAGCCGCCGTCGCGGTCGACGCCGGCAAACACGTTTATATGGCCAAGCCCGTCGCTTCGGACGTCCCCGGCGCCCTGCGGATCGAGGCCGCCGCCCGCAGGGCCGCGCGAAACAAGCAGGTATTTCTCGTCGACTACCAGATCCCCACCGATCCCATCAATCGCGAGGTCGCCAAACGCGTGCGCGAGGGCGGCCTGGGGCGGATCGCCTATCTCCAGACCATCGGCATCAGCGGCGTCTTCCCCGACCCGCCCCTTACCGCCACGATCGAAAGCCGCCTGCGCAAACTGATCTGGGTCAACGACATCGCCCTGGGATGCGATTATATCGGCAACTTCGACATCCACGCCATCGACGCGGCGGTCTGGCTGCTCGGTCGCCGGCCGGTCAGCGCCGCCGGTCACTCGCGCATCTGTCGCCCCAACCCCCACGGGGATTCCCGCGACGTCATCGGCGTGGTCTATGAATTCGAGGACAAGACGATCCTCAACCACCGCGGCCAGTCGCTGAAAAACAACGCCGACGATGACGGCCTTGTCTGCAAGGTTTACGGCAGCGCCGCCATGGCCCAGATCAATTACTGGGGCAAGGCCTTTGTGCGCGGCGGGACCAAACATTATGGAGGCGGGCAGGTGACCGACCTTTACCTGGCCGGCGCGCAGCGCAACATCGCCGCCTTCCACGAAAAAATCACCAAGGGCGATTTCAACAACGACGACACGGTGAAGCACGCCATCGACAGCGTGCTGACCTGCATTCTCGGTCGTGAAGCCGCCGCCCGCGGCCATATGATGACAATGGCCCAACTCATTGATGAAAACAAGCGATTGGAAGTGAATCTCGAAGGCCTCAAGGATTGACCCTACCAGGCGACGATGGCCACGTATACGCGCGAATGCCGGTCAAACCCGGAAATCCATCCTGGAAGCCGAATGCCTTGAACGACCGGTTACGGAACGGGGATAGGGCGATTTGGCGGGATGGGGAGATGCACGATCTTCATCTCCACCATCCCCATACTGTCTCCCCATCCCCATTCAGCCTTGACCGACATAACCGCGTCGTGGCCGTAGACCGGCTTTTTGCCGTTTCTCGGCGCTTCGGCGGCGAACAGATCAGTTCTTCTCTTCCGTCGACAGCTTTTCGATCAGATACTGCGCCAGTTGCGGGTGCTTCACGTCGGGTGCGCCCGGGTAAACCAACTCGCACTCCACGCTCACGCTGTTGCATTTTTCTTGCAACTTCACGCCGAAGTTCGCGGTGTGCGTCGGGTCCTTCTGTTCTTGTCCCAGCGCGGGCGTCGCCGAGAAAGTCATGTAGATGGGCGGATCGTCGGCAGTAACCAGCGCATAGGGCGAATATTCCGCAATCCACGGCAATATCTTGTCGCGCCCGGCCAGGAACTCATCGAACTGCGAAATCTTTTTTGCCGGGTCGCCTTTGAATCCGAACGCATGGCCGCCGTAGCGGCTGTTGGGCGTCCATTCCTTCATCTGTTGCGGGTCGAGCGTGGTCTGGGGAGCCATGACGGCCGCGCACCACAGACGCGTGGATTCGCGCGCAACGGGATCGTCGGCCTTGGGGTCGGCCATGTCGTCGTGGAACGCCAGCCACAGGCTCGTGCAGGCGCCGGCCGAGCCGCCGCTTGCGCCGATGCGCCGCTTGTCGATGTTCCACTCGCCGGCCTTGCCGCGGACGAACTGCAGGGCGCGCGCGGCGTCGTGTAACGGCCCGCGCACCGGTGGTGTTTCGCCGTCGGCGGTCGCCTCCGGTATGAAACGATACTCGATCGACACCACCGAAATGCCGTTTTTCAGCATCTGCTGCAACAGGTCGGCCAATCCAGCCGTCCGGTTGCCGCCGATCCAGCCCCCGCCGTGAATGAAGAACAACAGCGGCGTGGGCTTTTCCGACTCGGCCTTCCAGAAGTGCATCACCTGTTTGGGATGCTGGCCATAAGGCACGTCGGCCAGGGTGGGCGTGGGCAGCGGCGGCTGCGTCGCCTTGGCGCGCGCCTTGGCGCGCGTTTTGGCATCCGTTCCGGCAGGCGCGGCGCTGGCCGTCGAAATCATCAGAGCGGCCATCGACATGACCACGAGCATTGCGAAAGTCCGTTTCATCGTTGTTCCTTTCTTCATGATTTGGATCCCGGTGCACTCGGCCTTTAGCGAGTTCAGCGTTTGCTCAATTCCTTGATCCGGATGTTTCTGAACTGCACTTCCATGTTCGTCTTGGCGTGAGTCTGGAGTCCGATCAGGCCCGTCCTGGGTATCGCGGAATCTTTTTCTACATACGCCACGGTCTGAACGCCGTTGAGGCTGATGGCGATTCGGTCGCCCTGGGCGGCGATCTCCAGGTCGTTCCAATCTCCGGGCTTGTTGGCGGCCTGCGTGATTTTCTCTTCGGTCGGTTTCACGAGGATTCCGCGCCGTTTCTCGTCGTAGAGCATGCCGCAATATTGCGGGACGTTGGCGTAATCGGCCTGGAAGCCCGACATCATCGGCGTTCCGGCGATTTTGACCGAGCGGAACTGCACGCCCGTGTTCCCCTCGTTGTTCACCAGCCTGACCTGCAACCTGAGGATGAAGTCGCCGTATTCCCTTGCGGCCGCCAGAAAGTTGTTCTGGGTGAGCATCGCGCCCCTGCCGACGATCACGCCGTCCTTGACGCCCCAAACGGCGGGATCGCCCTCCCAGCCCTTAAGGGTCTTGCCGTCGAAGAGTGTGACGAATCCCTCCGCGGCCTCGTATTTGCTGATGCCGTTACCGCCTTCGGCGGCGCTCCGAGTCACGGCGCATCCGAGCGCCAGGGCCAGTCCGAGCGCGACGGCGGCCCATCGCGCGCTTGTCAAATTCATCCGCGTCATAATTTTTCCCTTTCCTCGCCCATTGATTATGTGCCTCGCCGTTCCGATTTCCGGCGGCGGTCAAAATTAAGCCAATAGCGGCGTCGTCCTCGCAAGCCTATGCTGGAATCGGCCTTTCATCAATCGCTATCTATCCGGACATCGCGCCAAACAATCAAGTGCCCCATACGCCGGCAACACATTGAAGAATCCGGATTTTTCCGAATACCTTCAATGGCCGGGGCGACAGGCCATCGCCGCGGGAGCGGCGCCGACGGCCGCGGTTCCCCACAGCAATCCCTTGCATTTGGCCCCACGCGGTAGGACCATCTGTTCGAAAACCAGGCGGATCGAAGGAGTCGTCGTTTCGGGAATCGGCGAACGGATGTCACTAGATGAAAAGGGTTATCCTGACATGGCTTTGAGCGCCAACCCGCTGATGAAACGCTGGCAATTGCGCAATTTTGCCGCCGTCTATCTGACCTACTTTTCCTATTATCTCTGCCGCTACAACATGCCCATCGCGAAGACCGATCTGAGCCGGACTTTTCACTGGAGTGCGCAGGATATCGGCAAGGTATTCAGCGCGCTCACCGTCTGCTATGCCGTCGGCCAGTTCGTGAACGGGCAACTGGGCGATCGATTCGGCGCGCGGCGTATCTCTTCGCTGGGGGTGCTCGGGTCGGTCGTCATGAACCTGGGCGTTTTACTCCTGACGCTGCTGGCCGATCCCGCGAGCGGCGGCGACGGGGCCATTCTCGGCTTGCTGATACTCTTCTGGGGCGCCAACGGTTTTTTCCAGTCGATGGGTTGGTCGCCGATGGTTCGCCTGATGGCGCACTGGTTTCCCATCGATGGCCGGGGCAAGGTGATGGGCCTGTTCGGCACCAGTTACCAGTTCGGCGCCGCGGCCGCGAGTCTGCTGGCGATTTTCCTCGCCGGCGATTTCGCGCGGCGGCTGGGCGGCGACTGGCGTATGGTCTTCCTCGTGCCATCCGTCATCCTGGGCGCGATGGGCATCTTTTTTTATTGGGCCGTGCGCGACAGCCCGGCGCAACTGGGCTTGCCGACACTGGACGAAGAAGGCGACCCGCGCGCGGCGCATGAGAAAAAGATCGCGCGAGATAACGGGCGATCAATTATCCAGAACCTGCGCGCGACGCTGGGCAATCCCTATCTCTGGCTGGTCGCCGGCGTTTTCTTCATGCTCGATATGAATCGCTATGGTTTCGTCAACTGGATGCCGGCCTTTATCGATGACCACGCGGCCCAGGGGATTTCGCCCCTGATGGCCAACCTGAGCAAGATGATGAAAATCTGCATTCATCCCCTGGCCGGCGCCACCGGCGCCCTCGTGGCGGGGTGGGCCACCGACCGTTTCTTCGGCGGCCGACGCGCGCCCGTCATCGTCCTGCTCCTCGTTCCGTTGGGTTTCTTTTCGATTTGGTTTCCCCACATCAATCCCGCGAACAC
This sequence comes from bacterium, assembly GCA_023480605.1. Classification (GTDB taxonomy): domain Bacteria; phylum Sumerlaeota; class Sumerlaeia; order MVZB01; family MVZB01; genus JAMCWS01. The sequence continues at coordinate 19,236 of JAMCWS010000437.1, read as the reverse complement.
GGCCCTGGTGGTCACGGTGGTGGCCCTGGTGGGCTTTTGCACCTATGGGCCGCACATCCTGATGGTGGGCCACGCCGCCCAGGATTTCGGCAGGAAGCACGGCTCGTCAAGCGCGGCCGGCTTCATCGATTGCGTCGGTTACATCGGCGCCTCGCTCGCCGGCTGGGGCGCGGGGAAGATGATCGACGCCAAAGGGTATGAATTCACTTTCACGGTATTTGGTCTGGCGGCCATGATCGGGGCCGCCATGGCGGGTCTGATCTGGAAAGTCAGGCCGCGGAAGGAAGTAGTCCTCCGGGAGCGACCCCACGATGAACTCACGCGAAAGAGTCCGGCTGGCGCTGGCACACCAAACGCCTGACCGCGTCCCCATCGATTATTGGGCCTCGGCCGAAGTCACCGGCCTGTTGCTGGAAAAATTCGGCTTCGATACCGAGGAGGAATTACTGTGTCATTTCGACGTCGATTTCCGGTATATATCGGGGCCGCGATACGTCGGACCCGAACTGGCCGTTCATGAAGACGGCGCGGTCGAGGACATCTGGGGCGTTCCGCGCGTCAAGGTCGAACTCACCGGCGTTGGCCGTAAGGGGAGTTACCGCGAGGCCTGCGCCCCGCCGCTGCAAAACCTGACGCTCGACGAGATCGTGAATTACCCCAAGTGGCCCGATCCGGATTGGTTCGATTACGCCTGTGTCCGCGATCAGGCGGCCCAAGCGCGCGCTTTGAACAAGGTGGTTGTCTTTATGGGCGACCGCATGAATCGTTGTGCCCAACTCAAGCCGGCGATGTATCTGCGCGGCGTCGGCCAGATACTGCTTGACCTGGCGATGAATCCCGAGATCGCCGAATATCTTTTTAACCGCATCGCGGCGTTCTACCTCGAATACGCGCGCCGCACGTTCGAGGCGGCGGGGCCGGGCCTCGACATTTTCATGATGGGCGACGACTTCGGCACGCAGAACAATCTGTTCATGTCGGTGCCGATGTGGCGCGATTTCCTGCGCCCTAATTTCAAAACAATGATCGAACTCGGGCACCGTTACGGATGCAAGGTCGCCCACCATTCCTGCGGTTCGATCATGGGCATCATCCCCGACATGGTCGATTGCGGACTGGATATACTCAATCCGATCCAGCCCGGGGTAACCAACATGGATCGGCGTGAACTGAAGCGTCGATTCGGCGGCCGGCTGGCTTTTCACGGATCCATTTCCATCCAGCAGACGATGCCATTCGGAACGCCCGAAGATATCCGGAACGAAGTCCGGGAGCGTTTCGAGACCCTGGGCGCGGGCGGCGGATTCATCTTCTGCACCGCCCATAATATCCAGGTCGACACGCCGCTCGAAAACGTGCTGGCGTTATTCAATGCCTATCGAGAGATTGGAAAATATTGAAGTCCGGATCCATACCTTTATCCACGCCGGCGTCATTGTCGGCTTGCTCATGAAGGAGTTCATGGCGTTGTAGATGCCCTCGACCGTGTTGGCTATCTAAACCGAAAGCGACCGCCAGGCTGGCATGTATCCGTTCCTAACGTCTCCGCTTCACGCAAGGACGCGAAGACGCAACGATGTGAGCGGGCCACACGCGTTTACGTTAACGAACAGGCGATCGGGTTGCGGAGTTTATTCATTTACAGAGCCCAGGTGGCTGCCTGGCTTCTTCCATTTCCTGCCCACCCAGGATCAAAGGTCGCAATCATAAACACGACCGACCTTCGGCGGTATTTGTTCGGAAAGCATCGACGACGCTTATGCGATCCAATTGGCCAAGCGGCGATCTATTTGCCGAATGTTTCAATATGTTGTCAAATGCCTGACGACCATTATACGGAAAGCGCGGGATTACGTATTTATACCGTATATCATTAAGTAATGCTACGATTCGATAATTGGCGTGAAATCCGGATCTAATTTCACTTGCGTGCAATCATGGCGCAAGATACAATGTGTTACAGGTTCAGTATAAAGTAACATGAAGAACAGACCTAACGTGTTTACGCAGGCGTATAACCATAATCTTAAGATGCGTCCGGCCTGTAGAGAAAACCAGGCGTTTGCGACCGCGTGGCGAAAAGCCGGCGCTATATGCAAGGCCGACTCGCGCTCCGTATAACTGTTAGTTGTCGGCGTGTTTCAAAAATGCGTATGTACTGAAATCCCGGCTATATAACGGCAAGGAGGGTATCGATATGAATCGCTGTTATCGGTCGATTTGCACGATGGCAATTCGTAAACAGGCGTGGATGTCTGGACTGGCCATATGCGTCTTTACGTGTCTGTGTCTCAGTTCAACCCGGGCTCAAGACGATGCCAAACTGGTGGAGTTGGGCAAGATGCTCTTCTTCGACGCCGCTTTATCGGTAAACGGCACTCAGTCTTGCGCCTCCTGCCACGATCCGGCCGTGGGTTTCAGCGGGCCGGATTCATTGGCCAACGCCACCGGCGCGGTTTATGAGGGGGCGATTCCTGAACGCTTTGGCAACCGCAAACCTCCCACGGCGGCTTATGGCGGCGACTCCCCCGAGCTCGATTATGATTTTGACGCGAATAAGTGGCATGGCGGCATGTTTACGGATGGCCGCGCGACCGGTTGGGGCTTGCATGACCCGTTGGCCGAGCAAGCCCAGGGTCCCTTTCTCAATCCGCTCGAGCAGGGCATGCCGCATGCAAGGCAGGTATGCATCAGGGTCGCTCATTCGTCTTATGCGAAACTCTTCAAGGAAGTCTGGGGCCCTCATTCGATGGATTTCGCGAAGGATGTTGAAGGTATGTATGAACGTATCGCGCGATCCATCGCCGCCTATGAACGGAGTACCGAAGTCAGTGCATTCACCTCGAAATTCGACCTTTTCTGGGATAACGCGAAGGCTACCGGGAAAGATGTGACAAGAATCAGATATGTCGCGAATGGCCAAGGATCGGGGGCGACCGCTTCGGCCGCGATCCAGGGCGGCAAAGTGGTATCGATTACGGTAACGAATGGCGGTTCAGGATACATGGCTCCTCCGACGATCGGTTTCATGGGCGGCGGAGGCGGTGGTATGGGCGGCGGTGGTATGGGCGGCGGCGGCATGGGCGAAGGTGGTGGCATGGGCGGCGGCGCGACGGCGGTGGCCGTCGTCGACAACGGCCACGTGACAGCCATTCAGGTGACCAATGGCGGATCGGGTTATCGCATGGCTCCGCGCGTGATCATCACGGCCGTGGATCCCAATTATTGGCAAAACTTCCGGAACCTGGGACTATCCGATACCGAATTGCAGGGACTGGCGTCCTTCAACGACCCCAACCGCGGCAACTGCGCTTCATGCCACTCGCTGACGCCTATCCGGGAAGACGGCCGTCCGCTGTTCACCGATTTCAGTTACCATAACCTGGGTATCCCGATGAATCCGATCAATCCTTTTTATGGCATTCCGGAATTATGGAATCCCGAAGGCGTGGATTGGGTCGATTACGGTCTGGGTAACACTCTTAAAAAAATGGGATTTGATCCGGATGTCTACGAACCCGAGATGGGAAAATTCAGGGTTCCCACATTACGTAATGTGGATTTGCGCCCCTCGGCCGATTTCGTCAAGTCCTATGGTCATAATGGATATTTTAAAAGCCTGCCCGAAATCATCCTCTTTTACGCTTGGCGCGGGATGATGGACGGCAACATGGGTGGCGGCGGTGGCATGGGCGGCGGCGGCATGGGCGGCGGTGGCGGCATGGGCGGCGATATGAGTAACATGTTCCCCCCACCCGAAGTGGATGCGAACCGGACAATGTTGCAGATGTTCAACATGATGGACCAGGCCAATATTCATGAATTCTTGAAGACGCTTTCGGATGGTTATATCGCGCAACAGTGATCACCGCGAATGGTAGTAAGTTCACGGTCAAGGACATGCCGCGGCGCATCCGTTTTACGTTGCGTATGATCGATTCGGTCTTGTTAGCTTCGGCGAATACCAATCAGATGCTTCATAGTGAAGGGCATCGCGATTCAAATTCAGGGGGGAACCATGGACAGGAAGCGATCACTCAACGAAAAGGCCCAAATCGGGAAAGGCGTCTTCGGGCGGCGCCAGTTCTGTTTACTCCTGGGCGGCTTGGGGCTGGGCGTCCCGCTTGCGATGGGACAAAGGATGGGCGGCGGAGGAGGCGGCATGGGCGGGGGCGGCGGCGGCATGGGCGGCGGCGGCGGCACCACCGTAATTGACCCGCCGGTGGGCGGGCCGTTCAGCGATCCCGCGGAGGCGGTTAATGTCAGCGCCACGCCGGGCGTGGTCGAGGTGAACCTGGAAGCCCGGATCGTCCCGATCAACGTCAACGGCACGATGGCCAACCTGATGACGTATAACGGCAAATACCCCGGACCCACGATTCGGGTCAGGAAAGGAGACATCCTGGCGGTTAATCTGACCAACTCGCTGCCGGCGACAACCCAGACTAATCTGCTTGGCTACCAGCGGAACATCACCAATCTGCACACGCACGGCTGGCACGTTTCGCCGAATTCACCGTCGGACTTCGTCATGTATGACCTGATGCCGGGCGAAACCTTTCATCATATTTATGAAACGGACATGCTGGATGCGGGGGCGTTGAATTTCTACCATCCCCATCGGCACGGCGTCTCGGCCGAGCAATACTGGGCCGGCCTGGCCGGACCGCTGGTGGTGGAGGACGAAACGAACCTGTTGAGCGGCTTCGAGACCCATATCATGGTGCTCAAGGACATCAGCCTGAGCGGTACGGAGCCGGCGCCGCACTCGATGATGAACGATTACATGATGGGCAAGGAAGGCAGCGTCGTCATGGTCAACGGGCAGGTCAATCCGCGCCTGTATACCAAAAAAGGCCAGGTGCAACGCTGGCGGATCTTGAACGCCAGCAACGCGCGTTTCTATCGCCTGGCGCTCGAAAGCCACACTTTCCAAGTGATCGGCACCGACGGGGGATTGCTTGATAAGCCCTATGCGCGCGGCGAATTGCTGCTTTCGCCCGGCGAGCGCGTGGATGTATTGATCAAGACCGGTCTGAGTTCGGGCAATTATCGCCTGCGCGCGCTGCCCTACGCGCGCCACGGCATGATGAGCAGCCCGACGATCACCTTGCTGACGATGAGCTACAACGGCAACCGTTCCCCGGCGCAAAGCGTCCCCGCCGCCATCAATACGAACGCCAAGCGCCTGAACATCAGCACGGCGGGCCTGCCCCAGCGCACCCTGGCGTTGAGCATGGGCATGGGCAACGGCTACATCAACGGCCAGGACTTCGACGTGAATCCCTATGTCATTGACTCCGATGTGGGAACCTACGAAGTCTGGACGATCGTCAACCAAAGCGGCATGGACCATCCTTTCCACCAGCATGTCAATCACGGGCAGGTCCTCTCAATCAGCGGCGGCGACGCCAACTACGCCTCCATGCTGACCACTACGCCCGCCCGGAAGGACACGGTGCTCGTTCCCAAGTGGGGCAGCGTGACGCTCCTGATACCCGTGATGGATTTCTGCGGCATGGCGATGTTCCATTGCCATATCCTGGAGCACGAAGACATCGGCATGATGGGCATCTGGAATCTCATGGGAATGGGGCCGATGCCCATGGAGGGCGGGATGTAACCTCTGCGAACGGATGCCGTCCGCGCCCGGCGCCGTCGGCGCTCCGGCCGTTCGTTTAATGCGTCAAACACCTTGAGACCCCGGATGCGAAGTATGCCTCCGGGGCCTTTTTTTTACGCGATAGCGTCCGAAAAAAAGCGGACAACGCCGTTGCGGAGGACTACGCTGCCTTCAATTGACACGAAAGGCGAGGGATGCCGGATGGCCGGCGACCGTCCGACTCTCCTGAACCCGATTGCGAGGCGATCGCCGTGATAGCCCATCCGGATGCGCCGCGCCTGCTGAGCGGCGCGCGGCTGAGCAAGTCCTTCCCCGGCGTTCAGGCGCTCGATGCAGTGGATTTCGATCTGCAGGCGGGCGAAGTTCATGCGCTCGTGGGCGAGAACGGCGCGGGTAAAAGCACCCTCGTGCGCCTCATCGCGGGGATCGTAAAGCCCGATGGCGGCCATTTCCTTCTCGACGGCCACCCTTACGCGCCGCGCTCGAAGGCCGAGGCCGAAGCCCACGGCATCCGAATGGTGATGCAGGAACTCAACCTGATCGCCAACCTGTCGATCGCCGAAAACATCTTTCTGGGCGCGATGCCCCATCGGTTCGGCGTCATTCGCACGGGACGGATGGATGCGGCAGCCCGCGAGATCATGACGCGTGTGGGTCTGGGTGAGCTGGATCCGGCCCTGCCCGTCAATCGGCTGAGCATCGGGCAACAACAGATGGTGGAGATCGCCGCCGCCGTCGGAGGCGCCGTCGCCGCCCGCGCCCGGTGCCGGATCCTGATACTTGACGAGCCAACCGCCTCGCTGACCGCGACCGAATCCGAAATGCTCTTCGCGCAGGTGGAACTGCTCCGCGGCCGGGGCGTGGCCATCGTTTATATTTCTCACCGGATGGAAGAGGTGAAGCGCCTTGCCGACCGGATCACCGTGATGCGCGACGGCCGGCGGATCGCCACCGCACCCGCCCGCGAACTGAGCACCGAAGACATCATCGGCCTGATGGTCGGGCGTCCGCTCAGTCGGATCGAAAATGAGCCCGGTGACCGAGCCGGCGACGTGGCCTTGCGCGTTGTCGGATTGAGTCGCGGCCGGTGGGTCAGGGAGGTCAGCTTCGAGGCTCATCGCGGCGAAATACTTGGCTTCGCGGGGCTGATGGGCTCCGGCAGGACCGAATTGATGCGGGCGATCTTCGGCGCCGACCGGCTCGACAGGGGCGGGATTTTCCTGCATGGATCGACCCGACCCGCCCGCATCCGTTCGCCGCGCGACGCGGTCCGCCTCGGCTTGGCTTTACTGACGGAAGACCGCAAGGGTCAGGGGCTATTGCTGCCGGCCTCGATCCGCGAAAACATCTCGCTTCCCCAGTTGGCGCAACTGGCTCGTTGGGGTTGGGTCGACGGTGCGGCCGAGACTGCCCTGGCCGTCCGGTCGATCCAGCAATTTTGCATCAAGTGCGCTTCCGCCGAGCAGCCGGCGAGCGAGCTGAGCGGCGGCAATCAGCAAAAAGTGGTTATCGCCAAGTGGCTGGCGCGAAAGGCCGAGGTGCTGATCTTCGACGAACCCACGCGCGGGATCGACGTGGGCGCGCGGTTTGATATCCATCAATTGCTTATCGGGCTGGCTGCCCGGCGGAAAGCCGTCCTGGTCGTCTCATCCGACCTTCTGGAATTGATGACCATTTGCGACCGCATCGCCGTCATGTCGCTGGGCCGCCTGACCGGCATCCTGCCGCGGGCGCAATGGAGCCAGGAAAAAATCATGGCCCTGGCCTTGAGCCGGCATCTGAACGCCAAGCAAGGAGCCTTCACCCACGATGAAAGCGTATAAGGCCGGTATCTCCATGCGGCGCGTCCTGCTCAATTACCTGGGCCTGATCGGCGTTCTGATCGCGCTTGTCGCGGCCTTCGGCTTATGCACGGACCAGTTCCTGACCTATCAAACCTTCGACAGCATCGCCAATCAGATTCCCACCATCACGGTCGTCTCGATCGGCATGACGTTCGTCCTGATCATCGCCGGCATCGATCTGTCGGTGGGTTCGGTCCTCGGCCTGAGCGGGGGACTGCTGGGCTATTGTCTGGTTGACGCCGGCATCCCGCTCGGACTGGCGATCCCGGCGTGCCTGCTGGCGGGGGCCTTGTGCGGCCTGGGCAACGGATACATCACCGTCCGCTGGCGGATTCCCTCATTTATTGTCACGTTGGGCATGCTGGAGATCGCGCGCGGCGCTTCGTATCTGATTACGAGTTCGCGCACCGAATACATCGGGATGCGCATCGGCTGGATTGCCGACGTCTCCCTGGGCGGATTGTCGCTGCCCTTTCTGGTGGCCGTGGGAACCGTTGCACTCGGCCAGGGATTGCTGACCCGGACGGTTTTCGGGCGCTACGCGGTCGCGATTGGCACCAACGAGGAGGCCGTCCGTCTTTCGGGAATCGACCCCCGTCCGGTCCAGTGGGCCATTTTCACCATGAGCGGCTTTCTGGCCGCGTTGGGCGCGCTCCTTCAAGCGGCCCGCATGCAGTCGGCCGAGCCCAACGCGGGATACGGCATGGAATTGCAGGCCATCGCCGCGGTCGTGATCGGCGGCACGAGTCTGATGGGTGGTCGCGGATCCGTCATCGGCACTTTCTTCGGCGTGCTGATCATCGCCGTGCTGGGAACCGGCCTGGCGCAGATCGGGGTGCAGGACCCGACCAAGCGCCTCATCACCGGTTGCGTGATCGTCGTCGCGGTGATCCTGGATCACTACCGGCGCCATTAAGGGGCATCGCGTATTGGATTCGCGCCAAACACATGTTTCCATTATGGATCAATGATCCATTTGGGCCCAGCGGGATCGACGACCGTGCCGCGGCATATCGCGACCGGCTTCTGGCTGGCGAGGCGTTAGGCCGCATAACGGCGGATCATGGTCGCGGCCATGAACAGAAACAGGCGGTGTTTGGCCGGCGTTTCCCATGGACCGTCCCGCAAACCCGCGTAATGCGGCTTTCCCCTTGACCCACGGTCTTTCAGCTTGATCGACCGGGGCGGGTCATGTAAGTTCCTTGTGTCTTATCAGTTTTATCGACGTTTCAAACACCGCAAGGGGCCATCCATGACTCGTCCAGCAGGTCACCCATCCGTCCGGAATTCGGGCCATTGGCGGATGATCGTTCTAATTATCTTTGTGGCCGCCGCCGGCGGGGCGGCGCGCGCCGCCCTCGTCACCTCGGGCTCGCGCACGGCCACCAGTTCCGACGGCTTGTCGTTGACGATCGATTACAACTGCGCCAACAACTACACGATTCTGGACGAAAACACCGAGCAAATGCCCACCGACGTGATTCACCTGCCCAAGGGCGCCGAGGTGCGGATCAACTGTTCCTGGAGCGGCGTGCCTCCCTCCTGGCCCGAGGGCAGTTATCTCGACAAGGCCTATCTTACGCTCGTGAAACAATCGGGCGACGAAACGCAGGAGATCACCGGTGGCCAAACCAGCGCCGAAACCTCCTTTGTCATGGCGTCCACTCCGGGTTACGAGGACAACTCGCCCGGCGCCGTCGTTTTGCGGGTCGTCTGGAAAAAACTCGAAGTGCCGGCCGGCGAAGGCACCCCGGCCATCTATACCGATTACGAATTGATCCGCAGTCTCGGAATCAACCGTCCCCGCCGCACCGTCCAGGTCAAGGCTCCCGGCGATCCCGACGACAAGGCCGTCACGTATAACGATTTCGAATTCTTTCTGACTCCCTGGAACACGCCCTATCTCGACGAACTGACCGCCGCCGAAAACGTTTTCGACGTGACCTTCGGCATCCATGTTTATTGCCCGTCGCCCGACGGCCCCGAGAGCTTCACCGGGCGCGCCGGCGTTCTCGCCCGCGTCATTTACCTGGGTTCGGGTTATATGAGCGAATGGTCCACGACGAACGAGGACGGCGACACGACGGTGACTCTGGGCGCCGGCAGCATCGATCTGGCGGCCACGGGGAATTTTTATGCGCCGGAACTTTACGTCTCGGCCGATCCGTTGACGGCCGACGGCTCCGCGCCCTGCGGGGCCTACATGAGGCGCATCCTGTCGTTGGCGAACCTTCGTGATTTCATCGGGACGCTCAACGTCCGGGTGAGCGACATCGACGGCAACGCGCTGCGCGCCGCCGTGAACGTCTGGGGCGGCCCTTATCTGCCCAACGAAATGCCCGCCGCGGCGACGGCCGACGAAACGGGCCTGGCGGCCGTCAAGGTGAAGCCCTGGGTGCAATCCTCGGAATCCGCGGATCAGGCGGTCCACCTCGCGCCCTACGTCAACCTGGCGGGCAACGTGACCAACGTGGTGGACGACGCCCAGATGGAGCTCGTGGACGGGCGACCGGCGTATTTGTCGCCCGCTTTCGCCCTGCTCGAAGGCGCCTATACTTACGGCGGCAAGGGCAACAGCAGCAGGGCGGCGCGCCTGCAATACATGGACAAGGACGAGAACGTTCTCGAGGAAGTCAGCATCGAGCCCCGCATCCTTCGGGACTCGGTGATCGCCACCGGGGCCAACCGCCATTACTGGAGAATCGATCCGACGACGGAACAGGAAATTTACAAGGCCCGGGTGGTTTACGACGATCTCGAAAGGCTGTCGGACGATCCCATCGTCGCCAGCGGCGTCGAGGAATTCCGGGTGCAGGCCCGATGGCGGCCGCGTTCGTCCGGCGGAGTGTCGTTGCAGTTCCGGATTTGCGCCGTGGGCGCCTGGGCCGGCCAGTCCAACGATTTCTACACGCGCCTCGATCCGGGCATCCAGGCGTTGCAGATGCAGGGCGTGAACGAAGTGATGCCCGTCCCCGTCTCCTTCAGTCACGGACCGACGTTCACGCCCGAGTTCTCGTTCTACCAGATGGACATCTGGCGCATTCAGCAGGTGGTCGCCGGCCTGGATGCGGCCCAGAAAATCACCCCCGGCGTGGATTGCATCATCGGCATCGTCCCGCCCAACTACCTCGATTCCACCATCGGCGGCAAGGTCGCCGGCATCCAGTTCGAGGGATACCGCGGCGCCGTGCTTGTCGACCCGAGCAAGATCAAGGGCCACACCTCCGTCCACGAGTTCCTTCACACGCTGGGCATCGACGACGTCTATGAGAGCGACTACTATGGCGACGGCCAGGAGTTTCCTCCCCCTTCGGCCAACGGTTACAAGGCCCTGGACCAGACGCCGGTGGTAACCTCTGGGGGGCGCTATCCCAGCTTCCAAGCGATCATGTATGACCACGCCATGAGCCCCTGGCCGCGGGGAAGCGAATTCATGACCTTGCTCGATTTCTGCGCCGATCCCATCCCTCTCCAGTCGGGAGCGGCGCCGGCGCGCAGGCTGCTCGATTTACCCATCGCCGAGCCGATCGTCAATCTCTCGGGCGCTATCAAGACCGACAACGCCACCTATTGGACGGCCGAATTGAATCCGGTCTTCGCGAGCGCGGGGCAGCCCTTCAATCCTTACGCCAACCGCACGTATGGCGATTATTATGTCCGGGTTTACAATCGCGGCGGGGCGGCCGTCGCCACCGTTTATCTGCCCGGCAACGCCACGTTCAACGCCTCGCGCGCCGCCGGCGAATCCGGCCCGGCCGGCGGAGTGGAGGATGTCGCCATCGATCAGGACGTGCGTGCCGTTTTTGGGGTCAATCTCGCCATGAGCGACGCGGATATCGGCCGGATCGAGATGGGTCCTTCCAACGAATGGGGGCAGGCCGTCGGCATCTGGCGGACGATCCAGGCTTCGGCCAATGCCCCGCAAGTCAGCGAATTCCTGCCGGCACCCGGGCCGTTGGGTTCGGCTTTCACGCTGAGCTGGAAGGCAATCGACGCCGATCCCGAGGACGCCATCAAGTTGCTGTCGCACCGGGTGCTGGTCAGCGGCGACGCCGGCCAGACGTGGAGCCAGGCGTCGGTTGCGGTGGGTTACGACTGGGGGAGCGGTCGATATTCATGCTCCCTCACAAGCGGCGATTTCCCCGCCGGCAGCCAATACGCTTTCCAAATCCTCGCCAGCGACGGCCTGCGCACCGGTTCGCTCACAACCCCGGCCTCTTATCAGATCAATGGATACGCGAACCATCCGGTTGTCAGTCTGGGGCGGACGCAGTGGAATGCCCGGCGCGCGGCGCGCGGGCGCTTCGCCTTCGCCCTGCCGGCGGCCAACCAAGGCGAGGGCGTTCTGACGATCGCGCCCGATCCGGCGTCGCTGCCGGCCTGGATGAGCGCGCCGACCGAGCCTGTCCGCATCGCGCCGCATTGCGACGGACGGCTCCTGCTGACCGGCGACCAACCCGGGTCGGGCGCCTTCTCCGCCACCATCCGGTTGCTGACCAACGATCCGGCGCAGCCGGTCATCGACTTCCCGATCGGCCTGGAGCAGGGGGGGGCGGCCGAAGCGCCGCAGATCCACCACCTCGACATTGATCCTCGTTTTACCGGCGCGCGTCCCTACCAGCCGGGTGAAAGCGTTGCCGTCAACGCCTGGGAGTATTCCAGCCGCGGCGACCTTGACACGACGTTGACGGTGCTGCGGCTCAGCGCCCAAAGCCTGGAAGAGGTGGCGCGCGTCGCGATGGCGCCGGGCCACTGGCCGGGGCAGTATGTGGCGGCCTGGCAGATCCCCGCCGACGCTCCCGACGGCGTATACTATTTCGAGATCGGAGCGGTCGATCCCGCCACCGGCCAGTCCGACGCGGACGGCCTCCAATCCGGTCACGACGCGCGGCTCATGGTGCGGCGTTTCAACCAGTCGCCGGTCTTCGCCCTCCCGGCGGTGCAAACGACCGCTCTTCCGGCCGTCGAGGATCAGGATGTCGTGCTCACTTACCGGGTCAGCGACCCCGACGGCGACGAACTGGATCTCTCGCTCCAGGGGCTGCCCTTTCCGGTGGCGTGGGATCGCGCCAAGGGCGAGATCCGCTGGCGGCCGACGCGCAACCAGGTGGGCGCCGGCTACGAACTGGTCCTCACGGCGCGTGATCCCCACGGCGCCATCAGCACCCGGCGCTGGACATTCACGATGCAATACGCGCCGAGCGAGCCGCCCGCCGACCGCGCCCAACCCGGCCCTATCGTCAACGACCTGGTGCTCACTCCCGGACTGACCTGCGACATCACCGTGAACGAAACCGGCCAGCAAGGTTGCCGGGTCGACTATCGCGTCGCAGGCCAGTCCGACTGGATCCTCGGAGCGATCGTGCCCTATACCGAACTGGAGCCCTTCCCCGGATATTATTATATCCATGTCACGTGGGATTGGACCACGCTCGGCCTGCTTCCCAACACGGCTTACGAATTGCGGTTTGTCAACATCGACGAAAACGGCCAGCCCGATCAGCAGCCCGTCATCCGCCGCGTGACCACCGGCGGCGCCGCCGGCACGGTAACCCGTGTCGATGCGCCCGTCAGCGTCAAGGCCGGCGAAACCTTCGTCATCACGGTGACGGCCCGCAACGACTCGTTCGGGCTCTGGAAGCCGGGCTGCGGGATTCGCCTGGCGGCCCGCGGCGGCGATCCCTTTTATTCCGGACCGGCGCTGGATCTGGGGAAGGGCTCCAGTTCGGTATAGGGCGACACGGTCCGTTGGCCAATCACCGCGACCGCCCCCCCGACGCCGGGCGTTTTCACGACCGCCTGGCAACTGCTCGACGGCCAGGGGCAGCCCCTCGGCGCGGAGTTATCGGCCGAGGTTCGCGTCGTGACTGACACGGGAATCGGGGCGGTCGAATTGCGCTCCTGCCTGCTGGGCGAGTGGTCGCCCGATGCCGGCTGGCTGGAACAGGCCGACCTCAACCATGACGGGGTCGTCAACGTCGCCGATCTCGTCGTGTTGCTGAATGCGGCGAACGGTCAGGACCGGTGAGCGACGGCCGCCGCGCGTCGTCATTCAACGCGCCGCCATCCGACGCTGAATCGGGATGGGACGATATCACCGTCGGAAATCAAAAGCCTTGCATGTCCGCCTGTTCGGCGGGATGATCCACGATAAACAGACGCGCCGAATGATCGGGCCCGCGGCATCGCACTACCGGATGCCGTGACTCCTTCTCGATTCACGTTCGCCTCGACATCGCCCATCTCCACACCAAGGGCAAGGAGACGGTAACCATGACAGACAAGCCGGATCGTATGAAAGGCATCATCGATCGCCGCGATTTCCTCAAGCTGGCCGGAGCCGGGGTTGCCTCGCTGGCCCTCAGCCGGAGGTTGGCGGCGGCGCAGACGGCAGCGCCGGGCCCCTCCTCGCCGGCGCCCGGCGGGTCGGGCGGACGCAAGCCCAACGTCATCTTCATCCTGGCCGACGACCTGGGCTGGCGCGACACTTCGCTCTACGGCAGCAAGTTTTTCGAGACGCCCAACATCGAACTGCTGGCCCAACGCGGAATGATGTTCACCAACGCATATGCCGCCAACCCGCTCTGTTCGCCCACGCGATCGAGCATCATGACGGGACTGTGGCCGGCGCGCACGGGCATCACGACCCCCTCCTGCCACGTGGAGGACGTCATTCTCGAGAAAGACCTGATGACCCGGGCCGCCCCGGCCAGGAAAGCGATCGTGGCGAGCAGCGTCACGCGGCTCAAACTCGAATACTTTACCCTGGCCGAGTCGCTACACGAAGCGGGTTACGCCACGGGCCACTTCGGCAAGTGGCACCTGGGGCGCGATCCGTACAACCCCCAGCACCAGGGATTCGACGTCGATATCCCCCACTGGTTCGGCCCCAATCCGCCCGCCTACCTGTCGCCGTGGAAGTTCTCCACCTGGGCGAAAACGCCGTGGAAGGTTCCCTACGACGACGGCAAACCGGGCGAAGATATCGAAGACCGCATGGGCGATGAAGTCGTCAAGTTCATCCGCGCGCACAAGGACGGGCCGTTCTACGTCAACTACTGGTGCTTCTCGGTCCACGGGCCGTGGCAAGGCAAACCGGAACTGGTTGAAAAATACCGCAAAAAGGCCGATCCCGACAGCCCGCAGCACCACCCGATCATGGGGGCCATGATCGAGACGATGGACGACAACGTCGGCAAGGTTCTGCGCGCGCTCGACGAGCTGGGCGTCGCCGACAATACGATCATCGTCTTTTTCGGCGACAACGGCGGCGTCCACTGGCCGCAGAAGACCCTGGAGGGCTACGAAAACGTTCCCATCACCAGCAACGCCCCGCTGCGCGGCGGCAAGGCGACGCTCTACGAGGGCGGCACGCGCGAGCCGTGCGTCGTGGTTTGGCCGGGGGTTACGCCGCCGGGCTCGAAGAGCGACGAAGTGGTCAGCAGCGTGGACTTTTACCCGACGCTGGTGGGGGCCATCGGCGCCCGGATCCAAAAAGACCAACCCCCCGACGGCGTCGACATCCTGCCGGCACTCAAGGGGGGCACGCTGGCGCGCGAGGCGATCTTCTGCCACTTCCCCCACACCACCGGCGTCCCCGACGGCGGCTTTCCGGGAACGTGGGTCCGCAAAGGCGACTGGAAACTCATCCGCTGCTATTGCGACAGTTCCCGGCAGACCGACCGCTACGAGCTTTACAATCTGAAGGACGACATCGGCGAGACGAAAAACCTGGCCGATGCCATGCCCGACCGAGTCAAGGAGTTGGATGCCCTCATCGCGCGATTCCTGCGCGAGACCAAGGCGGTGATTCCGATTCCCAATCCGGCATACGATCCCGCCGCCGAAGCCAGGGCCGCGGCGCGCAAGAAAGGCTGAAACGCGGCGCCTGGGGACGGGAATTCCGGGAATTCCCGGTAATTCCTCCATGGCCAAATAATGTCGAATTATCACCGGGTAATCCGAAACCCTCACTGACGGGCCAGGCGCTGTCATGGCTTCATTTGCCGTTGGCGACACGGCCCGTCGGTATTCCGAGATTCGCGCAATTCAGTGGTTGGCGTTTTTGGGAAATCTCCCGACTGCCTCCCGATTGACACGCCCCCTGAGGGGACTTAGACTGAATAGGAACCGGGAAACGGAAACAGGACGGTCGTTTCGCCCGGCTCGTGACAGGCGTTACCGGCAAGCCGGATAGATCGGAGCAAACTCATGGACGGCGATCTCCAACTGGTGGAAATGGAATTGCGTGAAATTCAGATGAAGGATGACACGCTTACGTACCAGATCATCGTCCTGGGCGAAAAAGATGGATCGCGCGAGTTTCCGATCCTCATCGGCTACGCGGAGGCGATCGCCCTGGACCTGACCCTTCACGGCAAAGAGGCGCCGCGCCCGATGACTCATGACCTGGTGCTCAACGTCATCAAGGGGTTGGGAGGCGAACTGCGCCGGGTGGTCGTCGACAATCTCAAGGACAACATTTTCTTCGGGAAACTGGTCGTTCGCACCGCCCAGGGCGGAGAAACGTGGATCGACACCCGCCCCTCCGACGCCATCGTCATCGCCACGAAGCGCCGAGTGCCCATCTTCGTGGCCGAACAGGTGTTGCAGGACGTCTTGAGCGAAAGCGAGGGGGGCGAGGAAGGCGAGGGGGGCGAGGGGGGAGAAGAGAGCGAAGGCGGCGAAACCGGCGAATAAGCCGCGCCGCGCCGTGCGCCTCCGGCCGCACCGAAAGAGGACGCCCCTTGAGTGACCGGGCCGCCGTGACGATAAGGTTAGCGGTCGAAATGCGCCGGGCCGGCAGGCGGATGGGCGAGCGGGGGATTTTTCTTTCCCTCCGACGCCGCCCGCCGCGCGCGGTCTGGCGTCACGCATCCCCATGGAGCGCGTTGGAAAAGAAAGGAACCCGCCATGAGGAAACTGTTGGTCGCGGCCCTGCTGGCGACGGCGCTGCTGGCGCTGCCCGCCCGGGCGGGAGCCCACGAATACGTGCGGGGCGATTCGGATTACCCGTTGCGATACATCGCCTACGCGCTGCATCCCTTTGGCATCGCGGTCGAATACACCGTCTTGCGGCCGATTCACTGGGTCGTGTCGCAACCGGATCTGGACATCGTTTTCGGCCACGAGCCGACCCCGGACGAGAGCAAGAACTACTTCGAGTGGAAGTAGTTCTCACTCACCCGCCCCGATAAGAACCCCGGCCGGAGCCGGACCCGCGCGGCGGCGCCCAACGCCGCGGTCGTGCGCGAGTCCAGCCCCGTTCCGGGGTTCAGATTTTCAGGCGATGGGATCCGCCCGCCCCGATGCGGGCCGGTCGCGGTTCGGCGCGTCCGCGGGCATGGCCGGTTGCGCGGCTCGTTCACTCCGTTCAACGGCCCTCGCGCCCCTCGAGTTTCTGTTCCAGCGCCCGCAGGCGCCGGGCATAGTCGGGCAGCTTGGCCTGGGCGGCCATGACCCGCCAGAACGCGCGGGCCGGCATCGCCGGCGCTCCCTGGATCACTTCGCCCGACGGCCAGTCCGAATGCACCCCCGCATGGGCGCCGATCATCACGCCGTCGCCGATGGTGAGGCCGTCGGACAGCCCCGCCCCGCCGCCCAGCATGCAACCCGCCCCCAGGCGCGTCGAGCCGGCGATGCCCACCTGCGCCGCCAGGATGCATCCCGGACCGAGTTGGCAGTTGTGCGCCACCTGAACCTGGTTGTCGATTTTCGTCCCCCGGCCGATGCGGGTTTCATAGAGAAAGGCGCGGTCGATCGTCGTGTTGGCGCCGATCTCGACGTCGTCCTCAATGATGACCGCCCCCACCTGGGGAATCTTCAGCGCCCGCCCCCTTACCAGCTCGAATTTGAACCCGTCGGCCCCCAGCACCGCGCCGGGGTGGATGAGCACCCGCTCGCCCACCCGCACCGGGCCGGTGAACGTCACGCGGGCCACCAGGCGGCTGTCGTGCCCGACCGTGCAGCCGGCGTCGAGGATGCAGTGCGGCCCCAGCACGGCCCCCGCGCCGATCCGGCAGCCGTCGCCCAGTACGCAATAGGCTCCCACGGACGCTCCGTCGCCGATCTCGACCTCTTCGCCCAGAATGGCCGTGGGATGGATCGCGGCGGCCGGGCGCGGCGACGGATAAAGACGGTCGAGGAGCCGCGCGACGGCTTCCCACACCTCGTCGACGACGACGCGTGCGCGACCGGGGACGTCGAAGCGGGGCGACGTAACGAGCAGTCCGGCGCGGCTGGCCTGGGCTTCGCGCACCAGTTTTTCACTCGCGACAAAGGAAATCTCATCGCCGCCCGCCTGGGACAGGGTGGCCAGTCCGGCCAGGCGCGCCGGCGCGCTTTCGCCTTCGAGCAATCGCCCGTCAATCCACTCGGCCACCTCGCGGGGAGTGGGATTGACGACGGCGACGGGGTGATATGTATCGTTCATGATCGGCTCCTGACATCGATTTCTTGCTTTACTGGTTTGGCCCCTCGCGTTATGCACGGAGTCTAAGCCCCCCACCCCGCGCCCTTGCGTTCGGCATCATATGGTGTTTGATATCGCAATCATTATCGTATTCGTGCCCGCGCTCGCGCGCGATCGCCATTCGGACGGCGACACACCGCGTTATCGTAGACCTATTCGCCGGCCGCCTCAAGAACGGCGTGCTTGGCGACTCGGTGGTGATTTCAATCGGCGTTACGGGGGGATTCGCAGACCCGCCGACCGCCGCATCCACGCGACCGTTGACGGTGCGCGGCCGGCCCGATATCCTGACCCCACCTGACCAAGGAGCAATCGATGCCCGCCGACTCCGCCCCCCGTGCCGCCGCGCCGTCGCCGCGCGAGCGCTTTATCGCCGCCCTCGAACGCCGCCCCCTGCCCGGCCGCGTGCCGCACTTCGAACTGGTCTTCTTCCTCACGATGGAAGCCTTCGGCAAGGTTCATCCCAGCCATCGCAACTACGGCCAGTGGCTCCAGATGAGCGAAACCGAGCGCGCCCTGCACCGCGCCGAAATGGCTCAGCTCTACATCGACACCGCCCGCCGCTACGAGCACGACGCCATCTTCCTGCACCCCAATCCCGGCGGCATGGACGAGACGCTGCGCCTCATCGACGACGTGCGCGCCCGCGGCGGCGACCGTTATTTTCTCATGCTCCACGGCGACGCCACCTGGGGCATCCCCGACGGCCGCGGCCTGGAGCGCCTCGTGATGCGCATGGCCGAAACCCCCGAGGCGGTCGAGGCCGACGCGGCGCGCATGGTCGACGGCGCGCTGGCCCGGGCCGAAACGCTGCGCGCCCACGGCGGCCTGGACGGCTTCGCCCTCTGCTCGGATTACTGCTTCAACTCCGGGCCGTTTCTCTCGCTGGAGTGGTTCGACCGCTTCGTCACGCCCTATCTCAAGCGCCTGGTGGCCGGCCTCCGCGCGCTGGACTTCTATACCATCAAGCACACCGACGGCAACATCATGCCGATCCTCGACCGCCTGCTGGAGGCCGCGCCGCATGCGCTCCACTCGCTCGACCCCCAGGGCGGCGTCGACATGGCCGAGATGGTCCGGCGCGCCGGCGACCGCGTCTGCCTGTGCGGCAACGTCAACTGCGGCCTCATCCAGACGGGCACCGACGAAGAGGTGATGGAATCGGCCCGCTACGCCCTAAACCACGGCATGCGGGCGCCCGGCTACATTTTTTGCACCAGCAACTGCGTTTACACGGGCATGGAACTGCGCCGCTACGAACTCATCCTCGACGTCTGGCGGCGCGAGGGCGTGCGGCC
>JAMCWS010000346.1 GCA_023480605.1 bacterium | reverse complement strand
CCAGCGTCAGCCGCAGCGCGAGCGAACCGCTGCTGGGCACTCCGAAAATATAAACCATCACCGCCAGCACCATGCACGTCTCGACGAAGCCGACGATGGCGTAGGGAACGAGCTTGCCCAGCAGCAGGCCGGCCCGTCCCACCGGCGTGACGAAAAGCTGTTCGAGCGTGCCCAGTTCCCGCTCGCGCACGATGGCGAACGACGTGAGGAACAGCGTGACCAGTTGCAGGATGATGCCCACGAGGCCGGGCACGAAAAACCACGCGCTTTCGAGGTTCGGGTTGTAAAGCAGGCGCGGGCGCACGTCGATGGGCAGCGCGGGCCGGCCGAATTCGTCGCGCGCGGGCGCCCGGCCGAGTTGGTTGAACAGACCCACGGCCATCAGGTTGGACTGCGTAATGCCCAGCAGGCTGGCGGTATTGAGGGCCGCCGTGGCGGTCTGCGAGTCGCTGCCGTCGATGAGGACCTGCACCGGCGCGGGCCGGCCGCGCAGCAGGCGGTCGGTGTAATCGGGCGGGATGAGCACGCCGACCTTGGCCAGACCGGAGGTGAGCGCTCGGCGAAACGATTCGTTGTCGTTGACGCGGCCAACGATCATGAAGGCGCCGGTGTTGGCCAGCGAAGCGGCCAGGTCGCGCGCCGGGCGCCGGCCGTCCAGGTCGAAGACGACCGTCGGGATGTCCTCGATCTCCAGGCGGATGGCATAGCCGAAAATGATCGTCTGCAGGACGGGGATGACGAACATGAAGAAGAGCGTCGACCGTTCGCGCCGGATGTGCGAGAACTCCTTGATCAGGATCGCCAGCAGGCCATAGGTCGGCCGCCCCATCCCGCCCGGGCGGTCGGGCGAAGGCGGGGGCGACCCAACCGGCGGAGGCGGCTCCAGCGGTCCGGCCGGTGGCGATTCCGGTGGCTCAGACTCCTTCGTCGGCGGTTCGTTCCGAGCTTGTGACTCATCGGTTGGCGGCTCCGGCGGCGGCCCGCTCCGGCCTCCTCCCCCGTTGGACATTTGTAATTTTTCATTGGTAGTATTTAATTCATCCCCTCGCGCCTTCTCGGCGGCGCGGCTGAGGGTCACGAAGACGTCTTCGAGCGAGGGCGCGACGGGTCGCAGGTCAAGGGGCGCGCCGGCGGCGCCGGCGGGGGTTGCCGCCCCGATCCGCTCGCGCAAATTTCCCACCGTCAGTTCGGCGGCGGCCAGCAGAGGGATGCGCTGGCCGAAAAGCGTGGCGTCGTGGATGCCGGCGCCGGCGCGCAGGGGCGCGAGCAGCGCCGCCGGGTCGGGCGCCTCCAGTTCCCAGCGCCGCGTGCCCGGCGGCGTGACGTCGGGCAGAGTCTTGAGTTGATCGGGCTTGCCGAAGGCGATGAGGCGCGCGAAGTAGATGTAGCCGATCAGCGAGCAGCGCTCGGCCTCGTCCATGTAATGGGTCGTGACCAGCAAGGTGACGCCGCGGCCCGCGAGGGTGAAAAGCAGGTCCCACAGGTCGCGCCGGGCCACGGGGTCGATGCCGGCGGTCGGCTCGTCGAGGAAGATCAGTTCGGGTTCGTGGATGAGGGCGCAGGCCAGGGCCAGGCGCTGTTTCCAGCCGCCCGAGAGTGTGCCGGCGGTCTGGTCGATCCGGTCGCCGAGCGCCGTCAGGTCGCACACCTCGCGGATGCGGCGGGGGAGGCGCTCGCCGCGCAGGCCGTAGATGCGCCCGTAAAAATCGAGGTTTTCGCGCACGCTCAGGTCGGCGTAGAGGCTGAACTTCTGCGACATGTAACCGATGCGGCGCTTGATGATTTCGGCCTCGCGCGCCACGTCGTGGCCCAGGACGGTCGCCGCCCCGCCCGATGGGTCGAGCACGCCGCACAGCATCCGGATGATGGTCGACTTGCCGCTGCCGTTGGGCCCCAGCAGGCCGAAGATCTCGCCCCGCCCGACCTCGAAACTCACGTCCTGCACGGCCTGCAAATGCCCGAATCGCCGCGACAGGCGGCGGACGGACAAGACCGGCGGCGCGCCGGGGGAGGCTGGAGGCTGGAGGCTGGAGGCCGAAGAGTTCATATTTTCCGCCCGACAACGATCAGTCTTTTACTCGAACGCCTATACGGTTCGCCGTTGGAAGACGCATGCAGGGCTTCCACGATTAATCCCGCCTGCTCGAATAGCCGGCGCATTTGAGTCGGAGTATACAACCGGATGGACAGTCGGTTGTGCTCGCGCCTTCCATCTCTAACAACCACCCAGTCCGACTCGACCCGTTGAGTCTTGGCGTCCCAACGGGTCCGCATGGATCTATTCCCGGTTTGTCGCGAAGATGCAAAGTGCCTGAGCATATTCTCGCGATTAATCTGGTCAACGAGCAGTCGGCCGCCTTGCCGCAGAGCGAGCGCATATCGCCGGATCACGTCGAGGTTGCCCGCCTCACTGAAGTAGCCGAAGCTGCCACACCAGGAATAGGCCGCATGAAACTCGTTCTTGAATTCCATCTGCCGCAAATCTTGTGCGATGAACCGGCCGGGCACTTTCTCGTGTTCGAAACGGACCGAAGCCTTCGCCGTAAACGAAGGTCGAAGGTCGACGCCGGTGATTCGGCACCCAGCATGCGCCAAGTGAATGGCAATACGGCCCGCGCCACACGGGGCATCCAGAACGCTTTGCCCACGGTGCAGCCGAAGGGCCTTCTTAATGAACGCGGCCTCATCCGCACCAACGGCATCCGGCTTGAGCCAGAGATCCTCAGCGAAGTGTTCTGTCCAGTCTGCTCCCATAGCGTTGCGATCCTCAGCCTCGCCCGGTCACGTTGGTATGAGGGATCGGTTTCTTGATCCTGATTTCCTCGGGACAGCCAGGGTTATCTATTGTGTTTCGTTGGTAGATCCTGAAGCCCCGGCTGAAGTAGAACCGCCGGGTTGCTTCGTACGGCTTATACTCCACCCCGTCCCCGAGGGTGTATGTCGCGATTTCCGTTACTCCATGGTGTCTGCCGAACTCCTCGCCACATCGCAGGAGTTGGCTGCCGATTCCCTTCTTCCAGGCGTCCTTTCGGACACCCAGCCAACCGATGTTGATCCTTCCTTCGGCGAAAAAAAGGGTGATGAATCCGACGACCTCGCCGTCCGATACCGCGACAAAACCTTCCTGATTCCAAAGGTCAGCCGGAATGGCCCGACTGCGGGCGTCGGCATCAAACCACTCGGGGAGTGTCTCCACCACCGCAAGAATAGCGGGATGGTCTCTCTCATCTATTGGTCGAGTCTCGGTCATCATCGGCGCCTTCCCGTGGTCGCTCTAAGATCGCCTGTTCCCTGTCCCGGTCTGACACGCGGATCATTCCGGTCGACCCACGGTGGCGACGGTTTGGTATCGAACTTCGACCGTGCCGTCGGCGACTAAGCGTCTGAATACTTCGCGAACTTGGGCCGCGATTTCACGCCCGACATTTGTAGGTCTGCCTGGAATATATGACCGCGAAAAGACCAGGCTCAGAAGTCCATCCTCATCGAGATGGTGCTTGTGCGGCCAGGAGAATTCCTTGGGCCAGGTCGCGCCGAAGAACCGCGGCAGATTCGAGCGGTTTTCGTGGGCGGCCAGTGCCTCGCGCTTGGCGCCGCCATACGCGCGGAATACTTCGTCCAGGGCTAGATTCAGGGGGTCGTTACGAATGCGGTCGTTCCAGATGAGGGCAACTTGTCCTTCGGGCGTCAGAACGCGGAGAAACTCGGCGCGGGCGCGATCGGCATCGAACCATTGAAACGCCTGCGCCGCCGTGATGAGTTGCACCGAACCCGACCCAAGCGGGATCGACTCGGCGCAGCCATCGACGCTGCGGTAACCGTCAAGTTTGCCAAGCAGGATGTCCGATGCCTGGCGCATATCCGGGTTGGGCTCCACCGCCACCACGCGATAACCGCGCCTCAATAGGCCCTGCGTCAGGAGCCCCGTGCCCGCGCCAATGTCGGCGACCGTCACACCGTCGGTCGGGGGACAGATGGCTCTAAGGGCTTCGTAGAGGGCCGACGGGTAATCGGGGCGAGATGTCACGTAGTCTGCAACCTTTGTAGAGAAGACCGATCGCACGCCGCCCTCGGCCGCATAGAGCAATCTCAATGTTGTACCCGTGTCGTGGGTATCGTTCATGTTTTGAAAACCACAAGGATAGAAATTATGGATCAGGCGTGGTGTTTATGAACCATCCTTGCCATCTTCTTCTTGGCCCTCTCCGTCCCAGCTCATATGCTTGAAGTCGATGATCCCCGCCTTGAAGATGTGGAATCCGCATTGGGCGTAGAAGGCCTCCAGGGGTTCGTTGAAGGTTACCTGAACGCACTGGATGCCGGCTTGTTTCATATCGGCGATGGCCCTTCGGACGAGGCGACTGCCCAGGCCGCTCCTCTGGTGGTCGGGGTGAACCATCAGATCGAGCAAGAAGGCGTCGGCGATCCCGTCGCTGAGGACGGATACGTATCCGATAAGGCGGCCGTCGCCGGCGCGGGCGGTGTAGTAGGCGAAGTGCCGCCGGAGGATGTGCTCGTAGGTTCCCTCGCACCGGTCCCAACCGACCGCGGAACGAAGATCCTCGATTTCCTCGGGGGCAATCGGCCCGTTTCGGACGATCACGGTTTCCGCCTCCCGGCGTCGTGGCGGGCGCCGACGATTCCGGCGTCGTGCGAGATATCAAACTGAAGCGTGTACTTCAAACGGCCCTTCAGTCGCATATGAGATTACCACAAACGGTTCCTCGTTATATCGTCCCTACGGGCCTTTTTATCCGCTGAACGGCTCTCCGACACGGAAGTGCTTGGGCACCCCACCTTCTTCGCGATCGATATTACGCCGTCTCGCTTACCGCAAATCGCGGGCATTTGCCATTACACCACGCAAACACGGATACGCGAAGGGCTTTATATTGCCCCTGCACTGATGCGTCTTCGCATCTTCGGGCCATTGCGAGACCGACACCAAGTTGAAGCATGAATACCATATGAGAGGCCATGGCACAACGGCCGCGGTTTCGCCACGCCGTGCGCATCCGGCCCAAACCGTTTTGCCGGATCAGTTATTTCGCGGCGGGGCTTTTGCCGGCCGCGCGCCGGAGCGGGGCGTCTTTGGCCGCGCGC
Source organism: bacterium (assembly GCA_023480605.1). GTDB lineage: Bacteria > Sumerlaeota > Sumerlaeia > MVZB01 > MVZB01 > JAMCWS01. The sequence goes on along the minus strand of JAMCWS010000346.1, from coordinate 1,109 downwards.
GCGGCGCGGCGGGCGGCCTTGCCCCGGCCGGCGGCGGCCCCGCCGGCGGGCGCGACCCCTTCGTCGCTGTTCGAGACGGGCGCGCCCGGCATTTTTTCCAGCCCTTTGTCCCATTCCGCATGGTATTTTTTCATCTCGCCCAACGCCGCGGCGTACGCGGCCTCGCCGGCCAGGTTTTTCGTCTCCCACGGATCGGCTTGCACGTCGAAAAGCTGGCAGACCGGATCGTCGGGATAGCAGATATACTTGTAACGCGCGGTGCGGATGAGTTGGCCGTGGCCCGCCGCCTCCGCGGCGACATATGCACGCTCCGGCGCGCCGCGGCCTTCCAGCAGGGGACGCAGGCTGAGTCCACGCGCCTTGGGCATCGCCGCGACGCCCGCGTAGTCGCAGACGGTCGGGGCGAAGTCCATGCCGGAGACCAGCGTCGTCGTATCCATCTTCCCCTCGGGCAGTTCGCCCGGCCAGCAAATCACCAGCGGCACGCGCGCGGCTTCGTCGTAGAGGTACCCCTTGGTCACCATGCGGTGGCTGGCCATCCCCTCGCCGTGATCGGCGTTGAAGATGACCAGGGTGTCGCGCGCGAAGGCCGAGTCCTCGAGGGCGGCCAGCACGCGGCCGACCTCGGCGTCGACCATCTCCACATGCCGGTAATAACTCCACAGGTAATAACGCCAATGAAGCTCGCTCCACTCGGCGGCGGACTTGTGCGCCATGGCGCCGCCGCGTTTGCGGATCATCTGGTCCGGCTCGCGTTCGTCAAAGTTGAAATTCGGGGGCAGCGGCGGCAGCTCGCCGGCGAGTTCGGGGATCGGCAGCCTGCCGATGTCGTGGGTGTGGCGCATGATCCAGTAGCAGATGTCGTGGGGCTGCAGGAAACCGAGCGCGAGGAAGAAGGGCTTGGAGCCGGTGTGATTGCGCAGGAATCCTTCGGCGGCGCGCGAGACTTCGCCGTCGGTGTTCTCGCCCATGCCGCTGCCGGGGGTCAGGTAACGGAAGCTTTTGGCGACGTCACGGCCGGGTGTCCGGCGGCACGATCACGCGGCGCGGCCAGACCGAACGCACGTTGGCCGCCCCCGCCGCGTTTACCAGTAACTGGTCGCTGCTCG
>JAMCWS010000383.1 GCA_023480605.1 bacterium | reverse complement strand
GCGTGCTGCCGACCCTGCCGCCGACGACCGACGGCCGCAAGACGCGCATCCCGGACGTGCAGAAGACCGAGGCCGACCAGTTGCGCGCCCTGCTGGCGGCCTCGAACTGGCTGCAACTACTCAACCTGGCTGAGGACCGATTCGCCCAAGCGCCCCTCTGGCTCGACCGGCAGTTCTTTGTCTGGTCGGCACTGAGCGGGCTGGGGCCGTCCTTCCGCGCCGCGCGCGACGCCGTCGCCGACGAATTGGCCCAGCTCCTGCGCCGTCTGCCGGGCATCGAAAATCTCGCCTTCGCCGGCGGATTTCCTTTTGCCGACGAGACGACCCTGACCTGGATCCGCGAGATGGTGCTGGCCGAGGGGGCCGGCCCCGCGGGTCACGGCGGCGGTGCGTCCGGCCCGGCTATCGCGGCCGAAAGCGACGGCGCCCTTGATGAAGCCCTCGCCGAGGCGCGCGAACTGGCGCGCGACGGCCGGCTGCCCGAAGCGATTCGGCGCCTTCAGGCGGGGCCGCCGGGGGGAGGCTCGGGGCGGGCGCGGTTCCTGTGGCGCATGGCCCAGGCGCGCCTGGCCCAGGATGCCGGCAAGGGCCGCCAGGTCATTCCGTTGTGGGAGTCGCTGGTCGAGGCGATCGACCGCCACGGCTTGGAGGCGTGGGATCCCGAGTTATGCCTGGCGGTGCTGCGCGCGTTGTGGACGCTCATCCGCGCCGACAAGGACCGCGCCGCGCAGGCCGACGAAATCTATCGCCGCATCTGCCGCCTCGACCCCGCCGCCGCGCTGGAACTGGGATGAGCAGGGGCGCACGGCCCTTCCGCCGGCGAAACGGCTGCAACCGAAACACAGATCTTTATGTCACCGCGATGACGCAGAGGCACAGAATGGCGGGTTTCCCCATTGGAGCTTTTCAGATTCTCCGCGTCTCTGCGTCTTTGCGGTTCAATCGGATTTCCGCTTATTCGGCGCCGCCGTTCAGTTCGGCGGCGGGGGTTTCCCAGACGCGTAGGCCGGTGCGGCTGAGGTAAATGGGGATCTCGCGCACGCCGCCGCCCTGTTCCTCGATGGCGCGCACCATGCGCCGCCGCTGCGCCCAGTCGGGCGGGCTGAGCAGCGTCAGGGATCCGCCGTCGCCGCCCGCGCCGTTGATTTTCCAGCCGATGGCGCCATGCTTTTTCGCGATCTCAATCGTCTGGCGCGCCACTGGCGAAAGCAGTTTCTCGTGCAGTTCGGCCTGCGCCCCGGTGTTCTCGATCATCACCCGCCCCAACATCTTGAGGTCCGCCTCGTAGATGGCGTTCTTGGCTTTCTGGGCCATCGCGCGCAGCTTGCATAGGCTGGGGTCGGCGGGGCCCGATCCCTCGAGCCGCCGGATCACCCACTCGTGTACCTCGCTGGATTTGTGCGTCTCGCCCAGGAAAATGAGGCTCAGACGCGTTTCCATTTCCCAGCGGATGGGATTTGAAATTTCCAGGTACGAGACCTGGGCGTGCGGATATTTGAACATCTGGATGTGCAGGATGCCGCCGTAGGCCGCGCAGATCTGGTCCTGGATGCCGCACTGCTGCTTGAGGTAGACGGTCTCGATCTCGTGGGCCTTCATGGCCACTTCGGCCGGCGTCATGCGGCCGTAGGTCGTGCGGTCCAGCGCGCCGATGAGGGCCACCGAGACGGCCGCCGAGGTGCCCGTCGAGCAGCCCCCCGGCACCGACGACATGATCGATACCTCGAACGCCAGGTCGGGCGGAAGTTTCATCAGGTCGATGGCGGCTTCGAGCAGGGGGTGCTTGTCGTAAATGATGTTGTCCGGATTAATCCGATATTGGTCGCCGTAATTGATGGCGTTGATCGTCACGCGGTCTTCGGCCGCCTGGGTTTGGGGCAGCACCCGCATCTGACATTGGACGTATGGGTAAACGCCCAGGTTGAGAACCTCGCCGTATTCGGCGAACCAGGTGTCGGTCCAGCCGCCGAAATCGTTGATGCGGATGGGACAGACGCTGTTGACGACCTTGATGGGAGTGGGGTGTTTGGGCATGATGAGATGACCTCCCGTTGCGTAAAAAGAAGGCGGCCTGGGGGAGACCGGGCGCCGGGAAACCGTAAACCGGATAAGCCGTGGCTGATGATGACAGGAGAGGCCGATCGAGGCAATGATTATTCGCCGCCGGCCGTGGCGCGGCGAATTCGGTGATGGCCGGGTGTTTAAAACACATATATTTCAATGAAGGACCCTGATTACCTACCGTCCGGTAAAAATACACTTGCCGGAATCCGGATTTTGTGAGATACCTAACGGTAGGTAGGATAACGCGCATTATGGCGGGGGGGCAGGACGCGCCTTGTCCGCAAACCCCGCCCAAGGAGCCTGGCATGAACCACGAAGCCCCCGCGATTTCGACCGTCAAACCCAACGGTCACAAAGCCCGCGAACGCATCATGCAGGCCGCCATCGAACTCTTCAGCCGCCAGGGATACGATGCCACCCCCGTGCGCGAAATTGTCCGGGAGGCCGGCGTCACCAAACCGGTTCTCTATTATTACTTCAAGAACAAGGATGATTTGTTCCAGCAGGTCATCGCCGACCTGCTCGATAATTTCGCCGGCCGACTCCAGGCCATTTGCGACGCCACCGCCGGCGATTTCAAAGGCCAGCTTTGCCGGATCGCCGACCTTTACTTCGAAGGCGCCCGGACGCAGCCCCACGTGGTCCGTTTCGTCCATTCCATTCACTTCTCGGGCCTGTTTGAGCGCCTGTTCGACTTCCGCTCGTTCTGGCGCGAGGAAATCGAAATGATCATCAGCGTCTTCGAGCGGGCGCGCGGACTCGGGCTCATCCGCCAGGATCTCCCCGCCGCCGTCATGGCCAACTATTTCATGGGCGTCGTGCTGCACTGGATGATGGGGATGGTTTATGACGTGGACAAGATGGCTCGCGACTTCGACGCGGAAATGATCATCCCACTCGTCATGGAAGGCATCGCGCCGGCGCGTCCGGTTCCGCCCGACGGCGTCCGCTGAATGGCGGCTTTCGGTCGCGCACCGCTCAAGCTCTTGCGAATGGAACAAGGTGTCGTCTCATGTCGCTCATTAAAAAGGTTTTCGTCTACGGCGTGGTGTTGGGGGTGATCGCCCTATTGTTTTACGGCGCGCGCCTCTACGCCGAAAATTCGCGCCGCGAGCAATCCAAAGCGCAGGAAGCCGCCCCCCCCGGCGGCGACGCCCGCAACGCCGAAGCCGTTAAGATCTGCCGCGTCTTTCCCGTTCCCCTGACCGACGTGCTCAAGCTGCCCGGCACGGTCGAGGCCTTCGACGACATCGACCTGGCCACCCGGATACCCGGCACGGTGGAATGGGTGGGACCGCGCGAAGGCGACCGGATCGCCAAAGGCCAGCGGCTGCTGCAACTGGATGTGGCCGGCGCCCAGGCCCAGGCGGCCCGCGCGCGCACGGCCCATGAACTGGCCCAGATCAAGCTCAAGCGCCTCGGGGAATTGCGCCAGAACAACATCATTGCTCCCGAAATGTATGACAACGCCGAAGCCGATCTCAAGACCTGCAAGGCGGCCCTCGACGAAGCCGAAGTCAACCTGCGTTACGGCACGCTCCTTTCACCCATCGACGGCGTCCTCGAGCGCCGCTACGCCGACCCCGGCGAGCACGTCGACGCCGGCAAGTCCGTCATGCGGATTGTTCACATCGACAAGGTCAAAGTGATGCTGAACGTGCCCGAGAAGGACGTTCTCCACTTCCAGAGGGGGCAGGCGGCCGACCTGGTCTTCGACAACGGCCAGCCGCACGCTTTCAAGGGCGCGATCGACTGGATCGCGATGGCGGCCGATCCGGCCACGCGCACGTATTCGATGAAAATTCTCGTCGACAATCCCGACCACCTGCTGCGGCCCGGGATGATCGTCGACGCCCGCCTGGTGCGCCGCCGGATTGCCCAGGCCGTCGTCGTGCCCTTCTTCACGATCATCGACCGCGAGGACGGCAAGGCGGTTTACGTCGTGGAGCGGGGCGTGGCGCGCGAACGGCCCATCGACTACGGCATTTTTCAGGGGGGAACGGTCGAAATCACCCGCGGCCTCAAGGCCGGCGACCAATTGATCGTCGTCGGCCAGCGCAATCTGGTCGATGGCCAGCCGGTCCAGGTGGCCCAGGACGTGACCGAACAGGCGCGTCAGTTCATGACCAATGGCGGTGACCTATCCAAATTGATTCTGGATCTGAACCATTAAAATCGCGGGAATAGACGTCTTTACTCATGCAGATCACCAATTATTGCATTCGCCACCGCACCACCATTATGATCCTGATCGTCCTGATCACGGTCGCCGGGCTGATGTCCTACGTCACGCTTCCGCGCGAGTCGGCCCCCGACATCAAGATCCCCCTCATTCTTGTGATGACGACTTACGAAGGCGCCTCGCCCTCCGACGTCGAGTCGCTCATCACCCGCCCGCTCGAGCGCAAACTGAAAAGCCTGGCCGACGTCAAGGAAATGCAATCGAACTCGGCCGAGGGGATTTCGATGATCGACCTGGAGTTCGAGCCCGACTACGACATCGACTCGGCGCTCCAGAAAGTGCGCGACAAGGTCGACCAGGCCAAGAGCGATCTGCCCGAGGACCTGGAAAACGACCCCACGGTCGGCGAATTGTCGGCGAGCGACCTGTTCCCGGTGATGTATGTGATGATCTCGGGCGACGTGGGACTGGTGCGGCTTAAAAAGATCGCCGAAGACATCCAGGAAGAGATCGAGGGGGTACGCGGCGTGCTGGCCGCCGAAATCCAAGGCGGCCTGGAGCGCGAGATCCGCGTCGAGTTCAGCCAGGACCGCATTTCGGCTTATCACCTGACGCTGGGCGAGATCATCCAGACCGTCACGCGCAACAACGTCAACATCCCGGGGGGCAGCCTGGAGATCGGCGAAAGCCGTTACAACATCAAGGCTCCCGCCGAGTTCGACACGCCCGACGAAATCGACCACCTCGTGGTGGCCACGCGCGAGGGCCGGCCGATTTATCTTCGCGACGTCGCCGCGATCCGCGACACGTTCAAAGACCGTAATTCCTTCTCGCGACTGGATGGGCGCGAGTCGGTGGGGATCCGGATCACCAAACGCTCGGGCGAGAACCTGCTGGCCATCGCCGGCCAGATCAAGCGGATCCTTGACGACTGGCGCCAGCGCCTGCCCCGGCAGGTCCGGATCACCGTCACCTCCGACAGCTCCAAGGACATCGGGATGATGGTGAGCGACCTCGAGAACAATATCTGGACGGGTCTCATCCTCGTGCTGGCGGTCATCTTCGTGTCGCTGGGCTTTCGCAACGCCGTCATGGTGGCCCTGGCCATCCCCTTTTCGATGCTCATCACTTTTTTCGTCGTTCAGATCTTCGGCATGACCCTCAACATGATCGTGTTGTTCAGCCTGATCCTGGCCCTGGGCATGCTGGTCGACAACGCCATTGTCATCGTCGAGAACATCTATCGCCATCACGTCCGCGAGGGACGGCCGGTGGTCGAGGCGTCAATGACGGGCACCTCCGAAGTGGCCTGGCCGGTGATTTCCTCGACCCTGACGACGGTGGTGGCCTTCGTGCCGCTGATCTTCTGGCCGGGGGCGATGGGGGAGTTCATGGGTTACCTGCCCAAGACGGTCATTATCGCCCTGCTGGCCTCGCTGCTGGTGGGTTTGGTGATCAATCCCACGCTTTGCGCGATGTTTTTGCGCCCTTCCAAGCGCGATCGCCTCAAAACCCCCGAGGAATTGGACGCGCCCGGTTTCATCATCCGCGCCTATTGCGTCTTACTGGAAATGGGGCTCCGCTACCGGTTGCTGAGCGTGTTGTTTTTCCTCGCCGTGCTGGTGGCCGGCATTGACGCCTTCATCAACAGTGGGCTGGGAGTGGAAATGTTCCCCGACACCGAGCCCAACCGGATTGTCGTGTCGATCGAGGCGCCCGAAGGCACCAACGTTTACCAGACCAACGAGTTCACGGCGCGGGCCGAGCAGATCGTCGCCAAATATGGCAACATCCAGCACGTGACAACGACCGTCGGCGGCGGAAGCGGCGGCGTCAACACGGCCCGGATCACCGTCGATATGGTCGACCGTGACCTGCGCCGCGCCTCGGGAACCGATGGCAGGATCTACTTCGTCAACTCCAACGACACCATGAGCGCGATGCGCCGCGAACTGACCGGCGCCATCGTC
>JAMCWS010000291.1:1862-6218 GCA_023480605.1 bacterium | reverse complement strand
ATCCGGCCCGACACGAGCGCCTCGATCTCGCCGGCGCGCGGCAGCTTCAGGAATTCCATGACCCGGCGCACGTCGACGCGCTCGACGGTCAGGGGGGTCGCGGCGTCCGAGGGGCGCCCCTGGCCGCCCGATCCGCGCCCGACGATTTCGGCCCGCCCTCCGAACGCCAGCAGATTGAGCCGGCCCAGGTCCCAGGCGCTCTCGCGCACCTCGATCCGCTTTCCCGCCGGGTCGTAGACGACGTTGTGACTGATCCGCAGCGCGATCGGATCGGGCGGCGCCGGCTCGGCCCAGGGGATGAGGGCCCTCGCGGCGATGGCGAAGAGACGTTTCATCCTGAATCCGGCGATTGACAGCCGGGAAAAGGGGCACGGTGCTCGAAATCGCGTCCGGCGTGGCGGCCGCGCGGCCGGAGCCTGGCTTGCCGCCGCCGGCCCGCCCCTCAGGCGGTCGAGAAAATAAAGACCGCCACCAGCGACAATCCCCACAGACCGATGCACCCGAGCATCTGCGCGTCGCGCGTCAGGATGATCTCCGGCGCTTCGCCGTCTTCAAGGTTATACACGAGAAACAGGTAGCGGAAGATGCCGAACAGGACGAACGGCAGCGTGGCCAGCCACAGCCACATGTTCCAGGCGCTGTGCGCGCTCGTGGCATAAAGCGTGTAGGAGAGGATCGCCCCCGTGGCGCACACGCCGATCATCAGGTCAAGCAGCGGCAGCGAATACATGGCCAGCACGGGCCGGGTCGCCAGCGCGTCCTCGTTGTAGCGGACCCGTTCGCTGCGCCGTTTGCAAAAGGCCAGCAGCAGCGAGAGGAACATGACGCAGATGACAAACCACGAAGTCAGGGGAACGCGCGTCTGGGGCGTGCGCAAGACGATGACTCCCGAGACGGCGCGGATGATGAATCCCAGGGCGATAATCATCGTGTCGATGATGAACACGTCCTTGAGCGACACCGAATAGGCCGCCATCATCAGGAAGTAGGCCGCGGCGCACATGCCGAAGTAGAGCGAGATGAGGAAGCTGGCCGCCAGGCCCACGGCGGCCAGGATGCAGGCGGCCAGCACGGCGGTTTGGATGGACAGGTCGCCCGAGGCCACCGGCCGGCGTCGTTTCTCGGGGTGGAGCCGGTCGCGCGGGTAGTCGATCACGTCATTGATCAGATAGATGGCGCCCGTCAGCAGGCAGAAAATGATGAATGCCCCCAACGCCCGCTCGACGGCCTTCGGGTCGAGCAGTTTGCGCGCGAAAAACAACCCCGAGAGCACCAGCAGGTTCTTGATCCATTGACGCGGGCGCGTCGCCCTGACGATCACCAGTAGCTTCGGATTGCTGGCCAAGGGGGCGGTGTCCTTCGCGGAGATGGTGCGAGCCGGGCGCGCGCCGGCGCGGCCTCAAAGGCTGTCGAGGTAATTGCGCAGCAGGCGTTTGCCCGCTCCCGTCAGGATCGACTCGGGGTGAAACTGCACCCCCTGAACCGGAAAGCGGCGGTGGCGCAGCCCCATGACCAGGCGGGGCGGTCCTTCGGTCCAGGCCGTCACTTCCAGGCAGTCGGGAAGGTTGGCCTCTTCGACGATCAGCGAGTGATAGCGAGTGGCCTCGAAAGGATTTTCGATTCCGGCGAACACCCCCAGGCCGTGGTGGTGGATCAGCGAGGTTTTGCCGTGCATCAATTCGGGCGCGCGGCTGACGCGCCCGCCGTAAGCCTGGCCGATCGCCTGGTGGCCAAGGCAGACTCCCAATATCGGGATCGATTCGCCCAGCCGCGCGATGACCTCCAGCGAGATGGCCGCCTTGTCGGGCGTGCAGGGGCCGGGGGAGATCACGATGCCGCGGGGGGCCAGCGCCGCGATGGCGTCGGGCGTGATCGCATCGTTACGATAGATGGCCAATTCGGCGCCCAATTCGCCCAGGTATTGCGCCAGGTTGTAAGTGAAGGAATCGTAGTTATCGATGAGGACAATCATGAATACGCTCATTTGCTCCGCGCCAGGGCCGCGGGTTGCTGATCATTCTTTTAGCAATCTCCGCCCAAAACCAAAAGGCCAAACTTGCGCCGTGGATCCCCGGCCGGCACTATTGAACCCCAAACCCGCCGGGGACGCAAAGCTTTAGCGCGCAACGTGACATAATCCGACCGGCCAAACTATTCAGAGAACCTCACGGCGCAACCGGGCGAGCTCAGTCGGCGGCCAGCGGCGTCATGTCCACGACTTCCAGTTCGACGTTCTCCTGGCCGAGCAGGCGGCAACCGGCGCGGGCGAAGCCTTCGGCGCCGTCGGTCACGAAAAGGCGGTGGCGGGGCACGGCTTCGCCGGCCGCGCCGCCCAGCCACGGGGCGACGGCCGCCGCCGTGGCGCGCGCCGCGTCGATCAGGCGCACCTCCGGACCGAGCAGTTCGGCCAGCATCGGCCGCAGCACCGGGTAATGCGTGCAACCCAGCACCAGCGTGTCGGGCCGGTCGGGGGCGCCGGGCAGCCAGTCGGCCAGATACTCCGCCGCGATGGCGCGGGCGATGGGCGTCGCCTCCCATCCCTCCTCGACCAGCGGCACGAACAGCGGACAGGCGCGGACCGAGATGCGTACTCCCGGCCGCAGGCGGGCCAGGGCCCGTTCATACGCGCCGCTGCGGATGGTGGCCGCCGTGCCGATGACGCCGATGTGGGACGCTGCGGCGCCGGCCGCGGCCGCCCGCGCCCCCGGTTCGATCACACCCACCACCGGCGCCGGCAGGCCGGCCAGCGAATCCATCGCGTAGGCCGAGGCCGTGTTGCAGGCCACCACCAGCAGGTCGACCCCCTGGTCAAGCAGGAAGCGGGTGTTTTGCCGGGCGTAGCGGACGACGGTTGCGGCCGACTTGCTGCCGTAGGGCACCCGGGCCGTGTCGCCCAGGTAGAGCGTCGAGTGACCGGGCCAGGCTTCCCTGATCGCCCGCAAGACGGTCAGCCCGCCGATACCCGAGTCAAAGACGCCGATGAGCATTGCGCGCTCCCCCCTGGTTTCATCAAGCCCGCTATATCACGATCGCCTTGCCGGTGATTTTCTCGAAAATTTCGGCGTAGCGCCGCGAGGTGTTGGCGATGACTTCCTCGGGCAGGCGCGGCGCCGGCGGTTGCTTGTTCCAGCCGGTGGCTTCGAGGTAGTCGCGCACATACTGCTTGTCGAAACTGACCGGCTCGCCGCCGGTTTCGAAAGACCCCTTGACCCAGAAGCGCGAGGAATCGGGTGTCAGCGCCTCGTCGACCAGGATCATGTCGTCGTCGATCAGGCCGAACTCGAACTTGGTGTCGGCCAGGGTGATGCCGCGCTTGTCGAGATAGTCGTGGGCGAAATTGTAAAGACTGAGGCTGAGCATCTGGAGGCGCCCGGCCCGTTCGTCTCCGACCAGTTCCCGGCACCGGCGCAGGGTGATGTGGTGGCGGCCAGGGTGATGCCGCGCTTGTCGAGATAGTCGTGGGCGAAATTGTAAAGACTGAGGCTGAGCATCTGGAGGCGCCCGGCCCGTTCGTCTCCGACCAGTTCCCGGCACCGGCGCAGGGTGATGTTTTCATCATGCACGCCCTGCTCGGCCTTGGTCGAGGGGGTGAAAACCGGCTCGGGCAGGCGCGAGCGGCGCTTGAGGCCCTTGGGCAGTTCGATGCCGCAGATCCCCCCGGTGGCCTGGTATTCCTTCCACGCCGAGCCTTCGAGGTAACCGCGCACGACGCACTCGATCGGGATAACCTTGGCGCGGCGGCAGAGCGTGGCACGCCCCTCGAGCTCCTGAAAACGGCGCAGGTCCTCGGGGAAGCGGTCAAAATTCACGCTGATCAGGTGGTTGGGCACCAGGTGGCGTGTCTTCTCAAACCAGAAGGCGGCCAACTGGGTCAGGATCTTGCCCTTGCCGGGGATCCCGTCGGGGAACACGACGTCGAAAGCGCTCAGTCGGTCGGAGGCCACGAGCAACAGCGCGTCGCCAACGGCGTAGATTTCGCGCACTTTGCCCGACGAAAGGCGGCGATAGCCAGGCAAGTCGATGGTTCGCAGCACGCTTGTCATGATTCGGTCATCCTTTTGCCGGTGGTTTGGCCGCGGCCGGTCCGCCGCCGCCCGGTTCCTTATTGACCCGCCGAAGTGACCTTTTTACAATACCCGTCGAGGGAAAAAAAGAGTTTTTCGCTTTTCCCTCCAATACCCTTTGCGCGAGGATCGGCCACCGGCTATACTTATTTGTTGTGCGGTCTTCGATATCGGGCGAAAATCGATTCGAGCGATATGGATCGTTTTTCAATCGCGCGGCGGCGCCAAGGAGATGGGAGAGCCGGCCGCCGCCGGAAGGATAAACTTATCGTAGCGGCCGCGCACGATGGCT
>JAMCWS010000291.1:0-1852 GCA_023480605.1 bacterium | reverse complement strand
GGGGGTAAAGGGTCGTCATAAGATGGGCAATCATCCGGCAAATCTTCAGGAACTGCTTAACGAATGGCTCGCGCTGCAGGCGGCGCAGGAAGAGGAAGCCGGCCGCCAGCGGCGGCGCCTCCTCTGGTTGGAAAGCCGCCGCCGGGAATTTTTCGAGATCGTCGCCGGCAACAGCGGCGATTTCGAAACGCGCCACAAACTCGATGAAACCGAGAATCAACTGGCCGAAACCCAGCAATTACTGGCGCGCGCCGAGGCCGATCTCAAAGCCCACCTTCAGGAGATCCGCACCCGCATCATCGCCCTGCGCAACGAAGAGTTGACCCGCCTGGAACAGGAGGCCAAGCAACTGCGCCAGCGCCGCGCCGAGATCCACTCCGAATTGCTCCCCGAAGCCGTGGCGCGCGTCAACGCCCTCCAGGAAGAGGAAGACCGCCTGGGCCAGCGCGTCGAGGAAATCGGCCGGCGCATGCATGACCTGAACAAGCTCGAACTGCCCACCACCCAGGTGGTTTGAGGCCCGGCGGCAAACGCCGGGGCCGGCGTTCTCCGCCGGCGGGGACGCCCCTGCCTCGGTCCTGACTGGAGTCGCGATCGTTGAGTTCATCCAAGGCGATCATTATCGGCGCCGGCGTGGCCGGACTCGCCTCCGCCCTGCGCCTGGGCGAGGGGGAGCGGTTCAGTTCCCTCCTGCTCGAGCGCGAGACGCAGCCGGGCGGCCTGGCCCGCAGTTTTCATTTCATGGGCGTGACGACCGACTTCGGCCCTCACCGCATTCACACCGAATTGCCCGAAGTCGACCAGCTCATCAACCGGGTCGCCGCCCCGTCGCTCATCACCGTTCAGCGCCGCAGCCACATTTACCTGGGCGGCCGTTTCCTCCGCTACCCGCCTTCGCCCCTGGATATGGTCCGCCGCCTTGGGCCGCTGCGGATGGCGCGCTTCGCGGCCAGTTACGCCACCGGACGCCTGTGCCGCGCCCCCGCCCGGGAAACTTACGAAACCCTGATGTGCCGCGCCTTCGGGCGTTCGCTCTACGAATATCTGCTGCGGCCATACAGCACCAAGACCTGGAAAATTGACCCCGCCCAACTTCACGCCGACACGGCGCGGGTGCGCGTTTCGGCCGGCAGCCTGACGCGCCTCATCAGCCGCCTCTGGCAGCGCGAAGCACGTGGGCACGAAACCTCGCTCGCCCAATTCCGTTACGTCAAGGGCGGGATTCAGACCCTCGTGCGCCATCTCGAAGAACACGCCCTGGCCGCCGGTGCCCGGCTGGAACTGAACCGTGAAGTCCAGCGGCTGGAGATGGACGCCGCCGGCAACCGGGTCCTCTCCGCCATCGTTGCTCCCCCCGTTTCCGAGCGGACCGCGACCCTGGCCGACCAGGCCGCGGCGGCGGGCTGTCCGGGCCGTCTGGAGGCCGACGTGTTTCTCTCGACCGCCCCGCTGCCGCTTCTCGTCGAGCGGATGCTGCCCCCCGTCGCGGCGCTGGCCGACGCCCGTGAGGCCGCCGCGGGATTGCAGTTCCTCAATCTTCTGTTCGTATGCCTGATCGTCCGCCGGGCGGTTGTCAGCGGCGACAATTGGCTTTATTTCCCCGACCCCGCCCTGATCTTCAATCGCGCCTACGAGGCCAAGTCCTTCGATCCATCACTTGCCCCTGGCGATCGCTCCGTCATCTGCGTTGAAATCACTTATCGCCCCGGCGACCCCATCGGTCACGCCACCGACGGCGAAATCGTCAAGACCGTCACCGGCCAACTGGCTTCGACCGGCCTGATCACAGCCGGCGAGGTCGAGGACTCGGCCGTCATCGTCCTGCCGTTCGCTTATCCCCTCTATACACTCG
>JAMCWS010000399.1:4831-6234 GCA_023480605.1 bacterium | reverse complement strand
CGGTTTCCCGCCACTGACGTGGCGGGCTGAAGGCTTCCGTCCCTGGCGGGACTCCCACCTCCCCGCCCCATTGACCGGGGAATTCAGGGATGCATCCTCGATGCAACGTGTTCAATGATAAAACAGGAAACACAAATACAACATGGTAGATAATCGACGTTTGCGGAACCGCGCTAACGTTCGCCGTCGAGTTCGGCGTTGTAGTCCTGGAGAGCCTTGACGCCAAACTTGCGGCCTTGGAGAGCGGCGGTGGCCAGCGCCACGGCTCGCGCGGCGGCGATCGTCGTGAAAAGGGGCACCTGGCGTTGGACGGCGATCTGGCGGATGGCCTGTTCGTCGCGCACCGAGATTGCCCCGCCCACCGTGTTGATGATCATCGCCACTTCGTTGTTCGGCACCAGGTCGATGGTGTTGGGCCGGCCGACGCTGATCTTCGAGATCGTCCGGTTGGGGATGCCGTGGTCGGCCAGAAAGCGCGACGTGCCGGGGGTTGCGACCAGGTCGAAGCCGCCGGCGGCCAGGTCGCGCGCCACCGGCAGGAACTCGGGCTTGTCGTGGTCGTTGATGCTGACGAATATCACCCCCGAGGTCGGCAGCACCGTGCCGGCCGCGGCCTGGCTCTTGGCGAAGGCGATCGCGTAGTCGGTGTCGATGCCCATCACCTCGCCCGTCGAGCGCATCTCGGGGCCCAGGATGACCTGACAGCCCGGGAACTTCTGGAACGGCAGGACGGCTTCCTTAACCGAGTAGTAATGAACGCGCGGTTCCTCGGTGAAGCCCAGCTCCTCGATCGTGCGGCCGATCATCACACGCGTGGCGAGTTGCGCCACCGGAATGCCGATCGTCTTGCTGACGAACGGCACGGTGCGCGAGGCGCGCGGATTGACCTCCAGCACCCAGACGTCGTCGCCCTTGACGGCGTATTGAATATTCATCAGACCGCGCACGTTGAGCGCCAGGCCCAGTTCGCGCGTGTAACGGCGGATTTTCTCGAGTACGGCGGCCGACAGCGTCCGCGGCGGGATGATGCATGCCGAGTCGCCCGAGTGAATGCCGGCCTCCTCGATGTGCTCCATGATGGCCGCGATCACGACCCGCTCGCCGTCGGCGAGGGCATCGACGTCGACTTCGGTGGCGTGCTCGAGAAACTTGTCGATCAGGATCGGGTGGCCGTCGGCAGCTTCGATCGCCGTGCGCGTGAAGCCCACCAGTTGGTCGTCGCTCCAGACGACCTGCATCGCCCGGCCGCCCAGCACGTAGGAGGGGCGAACCATCACCGGGTAGCCGATCCGGCGGGCGATGGCCTGCACGGCTTCGAGCGTCGTGCCGGCGCCGTTTTCGGGCTGGGGGATGTTCAGTTCGCCCAGCAGCCGGCCGAAGCGGTCGCGGTCCTCGGCCAGGTC
>JAMCWS010000399.1:0-4821 GCA_023480605.1 bacterium | reverse complement strand
TGTGAACCCCCTCGGCCTCAAGCGCCTTGGAGAGATTGAGAGGAGTCTGGCCGCCAAGCTGGACGATGACGCCGTCGGGCTGCTCGACGTCGCAGATCGCCAGCACGTCCTCGGCCGTGAGAGGTTCGAAGTAGAGTTTGTCGGAGGTGTCGTAGTCGGTCGAGACGGTTTCGGGGTTGGAATTGACCATGATCGTCTCGAAGCCCTCGGCCTTGAGGGCGAAGACGGCCTGGACGCAGCAGTAATCGAACTCGATGCCCTGACCGATGCGGTTGGGGCCGCCCCCGAGGATCATGACTTTTTTGCGCGGCGAGCGGCGTGATTCGTTCATCCGTTCGTAAGTCGAATAGAAATAAGGCGTCATGGCCTCAAATTCGCCCGCGCAGGTGTCGACGGACTTGAAGACCGGCCGCAGCCCCACGGCGCGGCGCAGGTGGCGGATGTCGATTTCGCTCAACGGCGGGGCGTCAGGCCGGCGCTGGTTGATCAAATGGGCGATCTGGCGGTCGGAAAAGCCAGCCTGTTTGGCGCGGCGGAGCAGGTCGTGCGCTTTGGGCGAAATGGGCATGTCCTTCGTTTCCTGGCGGATCGCTGGCCCCGCCTCCGGCCGGTTCCGGCGCCGCCCCCGGCGCTCGGGACCGCGGCAGGCAGTACCCGGCCCCGGCCGGCGGCTGGATAAACTTGAATACTATGGCATAACCGGCCGCCGGCTTTCAAGCCCGTTGGCGCGCGCCCGGCGCGGCGGCGCGTCGATCATAGCCGCCGGTCAGCGCCGTCCGGCGCGGATGATATCCAGGTTTTGCATGAAAAACATGAAGACGAAGATGAGCAGGAAGAACGACCGGGTCGTCAGGGCCAGATAGCCGAGAATGCCGCAGCAGGCCAGCGACAGCCAGGCGACGAACAGATGCACCCGCCGCTGGGGGAGGAAATGCCCCAGCCCGTGGTAGACCAGCATCCCGCCGTCCATCGGCAAGATGGGCAGCAGGTTGAACGCGGCCCAGAACAAGTTAATGCCGAAAAACAGCTTGACCAGAACGGCCGTGGCCGGTTTCATCGCCGCCGCGGGCAGGTCGCGGGCCAGCAGCCACGCCAGCGCCACCAGCGCCAGGCTGGCGGCCGGACCGGCCAGCGTGATGAAGAAGCTCTTGCCGTGTGTCGTCGCCGGGTGGGACGTGTTGCCGCCGAACATCACCAGCGACACCCGGATCGGGCGCAGGCCGTAGAGGCGCGCCACGGCGGCGTGACCCGCTTCGTGAGCCATCAACGAAAAGAAAACGACGAATGCCAGAAGCCCCGCCCCGCTCGCCGAACCCCCGTTCTGCACTTCCCAAAAGAAGATGATTCCGATGAAGACGAGGAAGGACGGTTCGAGAACGAACACGAGGGTCTGGCTGTTCTCGCACGGCCATCCGTGAAATCGTCGGCCGGATGCGGGTTGCGGGTTCTCCATGAATCGATCCTGTCAAGAGATGGGCCGCCGCGGGGCCGGCCGGGGGCGCGCCTGCGCGTCAGGCCCGCTCGACGTGGAGGAGCGAGTAAGCCAGGCCGGAACGCGGATACCATTGGCGCAGCAGCAATTCGTCGACCACCCGCAAGCCCAGATAACGGGCCATGCTGAGCAGATAGCCGTGCGAGAACAGCCAGACCCAGCCGCCGCGATCCCGGAGATCGGCCGATGCCTTGAAGCCCGTCCTGCGGGCGAATTTCTCGTTGTGGGGGGCGAAGACCAGGTCGTGGCGGCCGGCCGAACGGCGCATGGCGGGATTGCCGATGACGGCGCGTTTGGCCTCGAAAGCGTCCATCATCTCGGCGACGAAGGCCAGCGGTTCGGGCTGGTGGAGGAGGATGTCGTAACAGATGAGCGCCTCGGCGGGCCGGTCGGCGCCCAGGGCGGCGACCGCGCCGTTTTTCAAGCCCCTGTAGAAGTCGATCTCGACCCAGCGCACCTCGGGCATCCGGCGGTTGATCTGATGGAATTTTTCCGTGGCTTGGGTGTCGAGCAGCACCACTTCCTCGCCGCCGTGGGCGGCGGCCACGAAACTATAATAACCGTTGCACATCCACATGCCGCCCACGTCGACGACGGCCCGCGCCGGCAGCATCCGGGTGACCCACTCGGCCTTGGCCGCGATGTGGGGCGACATCACGGCCTCGCTCCCATAACACTCCGCGAAGAGTTGTGTGATCGCGGGAGCGCCTGTTTCCTGACCGGGCATGGCGGGGAAATCTCCTCGGGCGTGGGTGGCGAACGCCGCCGGCGGCGCCCGCCATCGGCGGGCACGCGGCCGCGCCATGGCCTGAACACTATCCTCCCGCCGCCATCCTGTCAACCCGCGACTTGATTTTGCGCCCGCAGCCTGACACAATTGCCCCGTCGTCCGCCACAATCCGAAAGGTCGCGCGTCCATGGCGCAATCGCGGCAAGCGCCGCCCAAAACTTACTTCGGTAAACTGGCGATGGTTGGCGTCGTGACGCTGGTGTATTGGGCGTTGGCCGCGTTCATTATGTACCCGCGGTGGCAAGTCCTGTTTCGTGGCAAGACGTGCGATGCCCAAGTGACCGATGTCACGTTGCTGTCCATGGAAGACAACGAGGGAAGGCCTTACCCGAACATCCACTTCCTCTACCGGATCGCCTTCGACGGTCACATCGGCAGTTTCGAGAGTTCGGAGCGACTCCCTATACGAAGTTACCTCACTGTTACTTACGATCCGCGAAAACCGACGATTTTTTTCCGAGGCAAAACGCCATGGAATTTCCTATTCGATCCCCAGGGCATCGTCGTCATCATCGGCCTGACCGCCGGCGTATGTCTGTTGATTCTGTTGCTGGTAATGATTGTACGGCCCGGTTTGTTTCTCAGGTCTTGCCTCTTGCCACGGTGAATATTATACCGGGCAGCGCGTTGTATAAGTCTCGTAAGGGACAGTATGCTTCAACCAACCATTTGGGACGCGGGCATGGCAAATCGTATATCCGGAGTCTCTATAAGGGCGTTATATGCACACGCCGTTTTTGAATCGCTTGGTGATGTCATCTCTGGCGGGACTGGTAAAATGGAGATACGCCGGTTTAACACTTATGTTCGAAGCGAGCCCCGTTTATTGAACGGCAAGTTCCGTTTTACACAAGCGTTATTCACAACCAACACAGTTAAACAACACGTGGGACTCTCCGTCGATGCCGGGAGTTTCCGCCAGCCAATCTATGGGACAAGGCGACATATGGGACCGGGGGACAATAACCAATTTTTGATTACTATTGGGGAACTTCATGCCCCCCGATATTTTCGGGTCTCCGCGTCTCCAATGGGTCTCCTTGTCTCCCTTTTGCGAGATAACTTGACTGTATAATAATACACGGCGTAGATGGAGATTGCGCATGCAATCGCGCGGAAGGGCCGGTTTCATTGAATTTTTGATTTCGGCATGCAGAAGAATATATGACGCCGTGAATAAATAGATTTGAGATGCACTCCTTGATTACGCGCCGGAGGGCTGACATAATCGCGCCCGTAGCAGACAACGCCATCTCAGGAGCCGTCCCATGATGCATTTTGGACGCCCGACCGGTCGCGCCGCCCTGGCGCCGGCCGCCATTGCCATCGTCCTTTGTTTCGCCGCGACCGCGCCGGCCGCCCGGGAGGCCAACATGACCGTTCTGATCCTCAACGACTCATTCCCCGCCCGCCCGGCCGACCCCGACCCGCAATATCTGGCGCAACTGGTCGGGCGCGCGGGCCGGCGCGCCGAACTGGTCTCGACCGACGACCTTATCCGGCGCGGCGATTGGAATCCCGCCCAAACGCCCGTGCTCGTTATCCCCTACGGGGCCATGTTTCCCGGCGTGCTCAAGGACCCGTTGCTACGGTACGTCAAGGCCGGCGGCGATCTGGTGATAATCGGCGGCTACGCCTTCAGCGACATCCTGGAACGTAAGGAAGGCCGGTGGCAGGTGGATCCGTCTCTCGGTCCCAAGCTGCGGATCAACACGCGCTGGGGCAAGCCATTCGATGTGCTGATCGTCGATCGGGAAAACCAACTCGGTATGTTTGACGCGGGATTCCAACTGGAGCAAGTCCGGCGTGTGACCGCCAACCCGGCGGCGCTGCTGGCCGGAGGCGCCGCCTACGCGCGCGACGTCGCGGCCGAAGGTTTCGCGGCCACCGGCGTGCTGGGCGACAACGTCGTTTATCCCGAAGTGCACGCCCGCCACCTCCCTCTGCTGATGGCCTACGACCGCTTCGGCCGCTACCGGGGGCCGGCCGGGGCCCTCATCCTCAACCACGACGGACCGTTCCGAAATTCCCGCTGGGCCGTCTTCGGGGTCGACAACGCCAACCTATTCCCATCCGGAGACGAAGCCGCGGCGGGCTTGTTCATCGGCGTCCTCGATGCCCTCGAACGGCCCTACCTTCATACGCTCGGAACGCAATACAAGCTCTACCAGCCCGGCGAGACGGTCGAACTGGCGGTGCGGGTGGCTCCGGGCAACGAAGGATCCCGTTTCGAAAAGGCGCCCATCCGGGTCGAGTTCGCGGTTGAAGGCCACGGCGGGCCCGTCAATGCAACGATCGGCGAAGACGGGGTGGCGGCGGCCCGCGTGCCCGCTCCCGCTTCCGATGAGGTGGGCGTGCGCCGGGTGACGGCGACGCTCTTTGAGGGCGAGCGTGCCATCGACCGGCTGACGGCCGGTCTCGCCGTCACGCCCCGGCTGCTGACCGCGAACGGCGACGCCCCCCCGGCCGGAGCCTCGGCCGCGCCCCGCCTCACTTACCGCAACAATTACTTCGAACTGGACGGGGTGCCCACGCCGAT
>JAMCWS010000157.1 GCA_023480605.1 bacterium | reverse complement strand
CTTCAACCCGGAGTGGGTCCATGCCGCCGGACGCCCGCCGATCTCCACCACCGTGGCCTTGATCTCGACCTCCTTGACCAGGCCCGACTTGGTCAGGAGGCGCTCCACGATCAACTCGCCCCCTTTCCCGGCGCGGTGCCGATCGAAGGAACGGGTCACCGCCGGCCGGCCGTCTTCGAGGGGATGAAGCATGGACTGGGGGCGGCCGATCAATTCCCGCTTGTCGTAGCCCGTCAATTCGAGGAAGGCGCGGTTGCAATCCAGGATGATGCCCGTCTCCGCGTCGGCCAGGGCCCCCCCCCCCAAAGCCTCTTCGAAGAGGCGGCGATAACGGTCCTCGTTTTCGAGCAGCGCCTGTTCGGCCTGCCTGCGCCGTGTGATCTCCCGGGCGATGCCGGTAATACCCGCCACCGCGCCCTGATCGTCGATGATCGGCCCCTTGAAGGTTTCGAACCACCGCAATCTTCCCTGCGGGTCGACGATCGATTCCTCGTAGTGGGCGGCCGTTCCGTCACGAACTACGTCCAGGTCGCTTTGAATGCTGCTCGGGGCATGTTCGCCGGGCAGAAAATCGGCGATGGTCCGACCCAGCGCCTCGTCGGCCGTGCGCCCAAAGATTTTCGTCCAGGCATGGTTGACGGCCAGGAAGCGGCCTTCGGTGTCCTTGAGCCAGGCGGGATCCGGGATGGTGTCGAGGATGGCCTTCTGCCGCCGCTCGCTCTGGCGAAGCGCCTCGACGGTCCGCCGGCGCTCCTGCATGAGTTTCCAATCGCGAAAGGCGCGCGCCATGATGCGCGGCAACGCGGCAAGCGTCCCGTCCGACGCGACCAAGCAGGCCAGTGCGCCTCGCTCGAGCATATCCATGGCCAGCCGGTTGCTGCCGTCGCCGGTTATGAAGACCACCGGGAAGGGCGCGGCCTCGGGCGGCGTGATCGGAACGTCCGCGCCATTCCCGTCGGACAGACTCAGGTTGACCAGGGCGAAGTCGGGGGGGCGGGCGTCCACGGCTTCGCGATAAGCACGCAGCGTGCCGGCCACCCGGATCGGGGGGTCGATGCCGGCGCCTTTCAAGACTCGCCGGATGAACTCAACACGGGCGGTGTTGTCATCGGCGACGAGAATGTCGAGGTGGGCGAGATTCATGGCGGTTTAACCCCGGGCGGCCGATTTGGCGCCATCGGGCTTCCACGGCCGCGGCGCGAGGATGATTCCCCTTGTTGTTGGTGCGGACAGTGGCAGCCCGCGTCCCCTCCCCTGGCGGACGCGGCGGCGAATCACCCGGCGCGAATAAACCCGCGTTTCGACGGGCGATGCATGCGCCCCGGTTGACGGTCGGGCGTATTTTTCCCCACGGCCGACGGCGGTGTCAAGCGCCGCGGCGGGTGCGGGGCGAGGGGGCGGCCCGCAGACGCACGACGTCGATCTCGCCGCCGCAATGAACGTTGAAGGCGATGGCGGCCTCGACGGCGCGCCGGGCCAGCGCCTCGGCCGGCAGATCGGTGTCGTAAAGAGCAAACAGGGCGCCCATGGCGAACTCGCCGCCCGAGCCGATCGCGAAGTAATGCTCGAACGCCGTGACGCTCATATCGCCGGCAACTTCGTAGATTCCGCGCGGGCTGGCGATTAGAAACGAGGCGTCGAGATCGCCAAAAGGTGAATCGTCGTTTTCGGCGCACTGATCCTTGACGAAGGAGTATTTCTCGTGCAGGTCTTTCCAGAGCTTCATGAAGAAACTGAAAATGGCCGGCCGGGTGGTGAGGTCGGGGGGGCGGCGGCCGGCCAGATAATTTTCGAGGATGTCGTCATACTTCCCCCAACCGGTGGCGGCCACGTAGACCGGCCCGACGCGGCGGATCTTGGCCGCGCGGTGGTTGTCGGGCTTGACCTTGAACGAGCCGAAATTGGTCTGCGTGTCGGCGGCGAGCACGATTTCGCCCCCTTTTTTCACGGCAACGGCGACGGACATGGGCGGATTTGCTTTGACTGGGTTGCCAAGACGAACCTGGTAAGCAAATACCAATGTGAAATTTTAATATGGACTTTTGCATTGCCTTATTCCCGCTCGACCCACGGCGCGGGACGGGGGAGGGTGCGGGCGCGGTCGATGGCCGGGCGGTTGGCCGGCGTATCGCGCACCCAGAGGTTAAAAGCGAAATCCTCGTAAACGCGCACCCAGCCGCCCGCGGCGAAGCGGCGGTTGCCCAGCGCCTCGGCCGGGATGAACACCGTCTGCACTTTCCAAAAATCCAGCACTTCGTTCCACGGAATAAAACCTATCGCGCGCGTCATGCCGGCGCGGTCGAGATCGTCGGCCGTCCAGCCGTTGAGCACGGCGTGTTCCTGCCGGATGAAGCGGCCACCGTAGATGTCGTAGCGATTGTCGGTGAAAACCTTGTAGCGTTCGGGCGCGAGACGCCAGATGAGATAGCCGGCGTAGTTGCCCCCGTTCCAGAGGCGCCCCGGCAGACGCGCGCGCAATAGGAAATCGGTCGCCGCCACCGGGTAGGGCTGGATCTCGAAGACGCCCGCCGGCAAGTCGGTCGGCGCCGGTTGGCGTGCCGGATCGAAGCGGATGACGGCCGGCTGGAGGACCACCCCGCGCGCCAGCATCAGGTTGCGGGCGAAATACGACGGCGCCTCGCGCGAAATCAGGCGCCACCCCGGCAGATTGGCGCTCGCAAATGTCCAGTAGACTGTCAGCGCTGCGAGCACCGCGAAGGCTAGAGGCTGGAAGCTGGAGGCCGAAGGCGGGAGACCGGAGACCGGAGACTGGAGACTGGGGGCCCCGGCTTCTTCCATATATTCTTTTAGGTCCTTAAGGTCTTTTACGTCCTTTGCGTCCTTCAGGCCCCTTCGCAACTCCCTCGACCAAAGGTCCAGTCCGTTGGCCAGTAATGGGAGCAATACCACCCCCAGCCACGGCAGGTGGCGCACGTGCGTGATGCCCTGCCAGCCGAAAAAGCCGGCAAGCAGCGCGTGGGCCGGCCAGGCGGGCAGGCGGCGGCGGCAGCGCCAGGCCGCGGCGGCGAAGATCGGCAGCGCCAGGGCGGCATGGACCCACTCCGGGTTGAAGGCCGCCGTCACGATCGGATGGATAAGGATGGGTGGAAGGAAGGCTTGTGGACCGGAAGACGGATTGCACAAGGTTCCGAGATCGAGCCAGAGCGGCCCGCGCAGGGCGAAATGCAAAACCACGAGCAGCACACCCGTCCACAACCACCCGATGGGGCGCAGCGGCCGCACCGCCAGCGCCGCCGCGAGCAGGATGACGCCCTCCAGCACCCAGACGTACTGCCAGTCGGGCGGGCGCAACTCACCGATGGACACCCAGAGATACCGATCGGACTGAACCCGCCCGGCCAGTTCATAGAGGTGATACCCGTATGGGTTGGCGAGGGTCGCCAGGGCGCAGGCCGTCCCCAACGCCGTGAGGCGGGCCAGGCGCCCGGCGGCGGGGGCGAGCGGCCGGACCCGCCGCCAATCGATCGCCAGCCGCCAGGCCGCGTCGACCCAGAAAGCCCCGATCGCCACGAGACCCGTCATCCAACCACCGTGGAGATTCGCCCAGAGGGCGAAGTACGGCACAAGCCACCACAACGCCCGCTCGCGCAACCGGCCGGCGCGCCACTCCGCGAAAACCCACACAACCGCGGCCAGCAACAGGTAACTGACAAACGGCGGCCGGGGATAGAAGGTTCGCCGCGCCAGCGCCGCCGCCAGCGCCGCCGCCAGCGCCGCCCAGGCCGGCTCGCGCAGGCGCCGGCCCAGCAGGGCGCCTAAACCGGCGAATGCCAGCACAATGCAGAGAGACTTGAAGAGAATGACGGCGCGCCAGCCGCCCAGTCCGCCGGCCTCGCCCGCGCGGTAGATATCCCACATGCCCAACTGCGCCAGCCACTCGTGGTTATTCCACGGGATTCCCTCGGCCGTGTAGGTGAAGATATCGTTTTTCGGCAGGCCGTGCGCCGCGATCCACCGGCCGGTCTTGAGATGCCAGAATTCGTCGTGCGAGGTGCGCAACGGCGTGAATGAAAAGGTAAACGCCACCCACGCGGCCAACGCAAACGCCGCGACGGCGAACCGCCGGCCGGAACGGGGAGTTTGTTGCGGCGGGGATGCGATCATGGCCCGGCCATTGTGCCGCAAAGGCGCGCCGCCCGTCCAGTGCGCAGAAAGCCGCTCATGAGACGGGGGCTGCATAGGCGACCGGGGCGATCTGATCCGGAACAACACCCGCGGTTTTTAACGGACGAATTGGAGCCATTTAACCACAGAGGCACGGAGAGCACAGAGATTTAATTAATAAGAAGATATCAATCGGTCGAAAATGTTCATGGATCATGCCGGGGGTGACATTGATTTCGAACTCACGCGTTTTTGAGCAATATTGATTTTATTGGATTTCTTTGTGTTCTCTGTGCCTCTGTGGTTCACATCATGATAGATCGTGGACTAAAACGGTGTTTTTTATTGCCCTTCGCCTGCCGGCGAATGATAGTCATTCCCTGATGCGTGATTTACTGAACCGGGAGATAAGCGATGCTGGCCGCCGTGCTGAAGGACTTCAATAACCTGGTGCTCGAGGAGGTGCCGACGCCCGAGCCGGGTCTTGGCGAGGTCGTCGTGCGCATCCGCAGTTGCGGTTTTTGCGCCACCGATTACAAGGCCATCCGGGGCATCCGGCGCAACGTGCGTTTCCCGCTCATCGCCGGCCACGAGCCGGCCGGCGTGGTGGCCGCCGTGGGCGCCGGCGTACGCCACTTCCGCGAGGGCGACGAGGTGATCTGCCAACCCTCGGGCTTCTGCGGCGCCTGCCGTCACTGCAAGGCCGGCGACACCCACTACTGCGAACACGCCTTCACCACCGGCGGCGACGGCCCCGAGGACGTCCGGCCAGGGGCCTTCGCCGAATACATGAAGACCGCCGAGACGTGCCTGTTCCACAAGCCGGCCGGCGTCAGCTTCGACGCCGCCGCGCTGACCGAACCCCTTTCGGGCGCGTGGAAGGGCGTCATCCAGCACAGCGAAATGCGGCTGGGCGACGATGTGGTCGTCATCGGCGTGGGCGGTATCGGCCTGCTATGCCTGATGGTCGCGCGCGCCGCCGGCGCCGGGCGCCTCATCGCCATCGACCCCAGCGCTCACGCCCGCCGCAACGCCCTCGCCTTGGGCGCCACCCACGCCATCGACCCCGCCGGCGAGGATCCCCGGCGGCGCGTCTACGAGATTTTGCCGGGCGGACCCGACCTGGTGGTCGAGGCGGCAGGGCCGATCGAGGCCGTCCGGCTGGCGGCTGCCCTGCGGCGGCGCGGCACACGCTGGAACGTCTTCGGCATCACCACCCACGAAACCTTCGAACTCGACGGCGGCCTGACCCACTTCCTCGAAGGCCGGATGGACGCCAGCTTCGGCACCACGCCCCTGGCGATGCAGAAGGCCATCCGACTGATGGAAACGGGACTGGTCGACCCCGTAAAAATCATCTCGCATCGCTTTGCCCTGCGCGACATTCACCAGGCCGTCGAGCTCATGGGCCAGCCCGGCCGCAACAAGGTGATCATCAACCCATGAACACAGCGCGGCAAAGCCGCAACCATATCAAACAGCCGAGATGCCGGGAAGGCGCAGCCGCGATTCAATGCCGTAAACCCGGTTTGGAATTCAAGCTTTAGCTTGATATCCGAAAGCCTCATGCAAAGAACCGCAAAGAAAGCACGAAGCGCTGCGTAGAATATAACGGGTATTATTGAATTCACTCGACTTGCGCACGTAATCGCTGCGGGAAATGAGCAAGCGACCGCAATTGCGATGGGTGATCGTCAACACCAAGCCGAAGCGGATGGAATGAGAACGGCGGCCGTGGACGTCTACCGGCGCGCGCGCCGGGCGGCGTCGATCCGGCGGCGGTGGGGCGCGTCGGCCTCGTGGATCTGAAGCGCGGCCGCGGCCGCGGCTTCGGCCGTGCGCGGGTCGCCCGACTCGATGACTTCCATTAGGAACGCGAATGACGCCTCGTCGCGCACGAGGGCGATCGGCACAAGTAGGGATCGGCGGCGCTCGCCGTCGCCCATGGCGCGTTCCCAGGCTCCACGCAGGCGATCGAACGCCCCCGGCGCGCGCGACTCGCCGATGGCCAGGGCCGCCCCCTCGGCCACGGCAGGCGTTTCAACCTCGAGCCAGCGCGCCACAAAGGGCAGCCCCGCCTTGCCGTCCAGGCGCATCAGCGCCGCCAGG
>JAMCWS010000259.1:4373-6243 GCA_023480605.1 bacterium | reverse complement strand
GATGACGCTGCCCCCCCCCCCCCGCCCCGGCGGGCGCGGGCCGGGGCGCTCCGGCGGATGCTGTCGGGTCCTGTTGCGCCTTCGCCCCGGGCAAGCCGAGTCCACCGGCGGCGCCCGCCGTGGCGAATCCGGTCGCCAGGGCGTTTCGCATGAAATTCCTGCGGTTCATTATCATGACTTCGTTACCCCATGACTGAATAAGGGTGATTCTCCGGTTTGCGGTTTTACCCGCGCCGGCCCAGTTCAAAGTCAACAAGCATACGACGACCGGCGCATGACGTAAACGCCGTTGTTGCCGGCCGCCTCGCGGGGGCGAATTGGCTTTGTGGTCTGACCGGCGTCGCGATCGAGAAACTCAAGACTCATCCGATTCGGCCAGAGCCCACAAGCGGCGGTAGGTCACCGAAACATAGACGAGGGCCAGCAGGCGCACCATCAACGAGCCGAATGCGGCTCCGATCGCCCCGAGCGGGGGGATCAGGAGCACGCCGATGGCGACGTTGAGGAGCAGTTGGCCGCCGTTGAGGCCCGAGAGCCACTGGGCCCGATTGAAAGCCAGGCAGAAATACGACAGCGGATTGATGACGATCTCGAGCACGAAACCCAGGATGAGGATGTCGAACACCCACGCGGCGGGGGAGAAATCGGCTCCCAGCAGGCGCGGGATGAGCCAGTGCGCCGCCGGCATGACAACGACCACCCCGGCCAGCAGCAGGGGCAGCATGCGGCGAAAGACGGCCATTGCCCGCTCCATCTCGCGGCGCCGGCGCGTGGCCGCCAGGCGCGGCAAGACGACGGTCGAAATCGCCAGCGTCACCAGCGGGAAAATCTGCGCCAGTCGTTCGGCCACCCCGAACTGCGCCACCTCGCCCTTGTCCGAAAAATAACTGAGCATCAGGATGTCGAGCCGCATCACGATCGAGACGGTGACCGTCGAGAGAAAGATCCACTTGGAGAAGCGCAGGATGACGGCGATGCGGCGGCGCAGCGCCTCGGGCCCGATCCGGGCCGTCCAGAACCGGCGGGGCCAGAGAAATCCGGCTCCGGCGGCGCCGAAAAACGGCACCGCCACCATGATGCCCACCGCCGCCGGCAGATTGAGGCGCCCCGCCCACAGAAGCCCGCCGACCAATCCCAACCGAACGGCGTGGTTGAGGGGGGTCAGTAAGGAATACCACCCAAATTGCTCGCGCGCCTGCATGGCCCCCTGGCAGTAACTCCACAGGAGCGCCCCGCCGGCGCCCAGGCAACACCACCGCAGCAGGCCGGCGGCTTCGGGAGCCCGGATCAAGTGGCGGGCGATGGGATGAGCCAGCGCGGCGCACCCTCCCGCGACGACGCCGATGATCGCCAGGCGCAGCCACAACGAGCGGCGCATGATCACCTCGGCTTCGTCGGGACGCCCTTCGCCGATGGCTTCGCGATAGTATTTGACGAGGGTCGTGTTCAGGCCGAAGTCGGAGAGTTGCGCCATCAGCATCATGGCGGCCTGGAGCGTGGTGAACAGACCGAAGGTCTCCTTGCCGAGGGCGCGCACCAGCAAAAGCAGCGCGATGAAATTGAGCAGGTTGCCGCCGACGTTGCCCGTCAGAACCTTGAAAATATTTCGTATCAGGTCGTGGCGCAGAACGTTGCGAAGGTCGGTGCAGAGGGGCATGGGGCGGCCCATGACGGGGAGAAGCGAGTTTGGAGTTCAAGCTTCAGCTTGATATACAATTCCCTCTGATGAATCGCGGACCCATAAAAGACACGGCGCGGTCAGGTCGCAATCCAATTAAACCACAGAGGCACGGAGACACAGAGCTGAAAAACCAAAATCCAATGCCGAAAATCCCGTTTGGAGTTCAAGTTTCAGGTTGAGATCCGGAAA
>JAMCWS010000259.1:0-4312 GCA_023480605.1 bacterium | reverse complement strand
GCGAGTTCGATCGGGCGGTCGCGGGCGCGGAGCACGCCGGCGCGCAGAATTTCGCCCAGGCCGCGCGCCTCGAATACCGCGAGCGCCGCCGCCGTGGTGCCGTGGGGCGATGTGACGCGCCGTCGTAGTTCGGCCGGGCCGTCGGCGGATTCCTGCGCCAGACGCGCCGCGCCGGCGAACGTCTGGAGCGTCAGGGTCTTGGCCACTTCGGGCGCGAGACCCATTTCGGTCCCCGCCTCGATGAGGGCCTCCATGCAGCGGAAGACATAAGCCGGGCCGCTGCCGCTCAGGGCTGTCACGGCGTCCAGGTCTTTTTCCTCCACCTCGAAGGCGATGCCGACGGACCGGAGCAGGGCCAGGGTGGCCTCCATGTCGCGGGGCGTCGCGTGGGGACCGGCCGCCGCGCCGGCCGCGCCCATGCCGACCAGCGCCGGGGTGTTGGGCATGACGCGCACGAGGCGGGCACCCGGCGGCAGGTGGCCGGCCATCGCGGCGATGGGCACGCCGGCGGCAATCGAGATCAGCAGGTGGCCGGGGGTCACCGCGCCCCGGATGGAGTCGAGCACGGCCAGGATGTTCTGGGGCTTGACGGCCAGCACGATCGTCCGCGCTGCCCGGGTCAGTTCGACGGCATCGCCGGTGGTCCGGACGCCCAGTTCGCGGGCGAATTCATCAAGCTTGTCGGCGACTACGTCGCAGGCCCACACCTGCGCGGCGGGCAGTCCGCCCCGCCCGACCGTGCCGCGCAGCAGCGCGCCGGCCATGTTGCCCGCCCCAATGAAACCCAGTGTGGGGAAATACGTCGCGAGAGTCTGCATGGATGTGCCCTTGCCGTGGGGGTGTTGCGGGCCGCCGATCAGACCGCCGCCGCGGGCCAAGCGGCCTTATTTGGCCCTGGGAACGCCCCGCGGCGCTTGCACCTTCGCGGAATCCACCGGAGGCGAGGCGAGGGCGGAGACCGATTGCGCAAACGACGCGGCCTTGGAGCTGCCGCTCAGGCGCGCGGGCCGCCGTCCGCGCGGCCGGACGATCTGGCCGGTTTCTCCGACCGCCCGGCCCTTGTCCGTGATGGAGAATGTGCCGTCGTAATTGCGCACGACCCATTCCTTGCCGATGCTGGAGGCCGCCAGATTGCGCAGCATCTGGACCACATCGATCGATTCGCAAGGCGGCAGGCGCGGGAAGGCGCCCACCTGCTCGAATGTAACACTGATGTCGCCGGCAGTAAACCGGTTCTCTTTGAGCACGTCCATCGTCAGGTGATAGGCCAGGGCGAAAACGGCCCCATCCTTACCGAGCGGTCCCGGCGCGGTGACGGCGGCCAGGTATTTTTTCAGCGACGCCAGTTGACGCTGGGTCAGCTTGAGCTGACTCTCGCGCACGATGGCGGGCTGGCGGCCGGGCCGGCGCTGGCCGCCGTTCCTGCCCAATCTGGCGCCGCGGCGCCGCTGGGTCTCGAATTCGACGGCGGGGGGCATTTTGCCCTCCCGGATCAGGCGTGATTGCTCGCGCAGAATCGTGTCGATCGGTTCGTGGTGGATTTTCATTTGCTCGCGCACAAACGCCTCGGCGCCCTCGATCTCGAAGACAAGGCCCCCCGCCTGGACACGGAACCGTGTAAAGCTGGTCATGGATAAACGCCTTTCACCTGAAAATCTCGCCGGTTGAGGAGGCGGCGACGCGCGCCCCTCCGGGCGCAATCTGTTTGCCTACAGGGGGGTTGCTGATATGATATCCAGGATGGGTGATTCAATGTGGCGCGCACAGGGAAAACCGCGCCCCTCCCCGTTATGCAAACTATCGAGTATCATAATATCTTGTCTACATAAAGAAAAAATCGTCGCTAACAGTATCTATCAACAACATTATGAGCCAAAATCCAACCCCGTCAGTCCGTCGCCTCTCGCACTGGTTTCCGCTCGTTATCCGCAAAGACGGCGAAATCTCGTGGCTCGGCGCCATTCTTATAATACTCCTGGCCATGGTGCTGCTTACCCTGATCGCGATGGAATTTTACTCTCTTTCGGCCGTCTGGTTTAAGCGGGAACTCGGCCGCGCCTCGCTCGAACTGGCCCAGCAACAGGCCGCGGAAACCGCAAACGTCATTAATGAAGCCCTGCCCCAGCCGTTCCTGGCCGACACGCTCGGCACCGCCGCCCAGTTTGGCGTCCTCACGGAACTGGCCAAACTGATGGTCCAAAATCACAACATCGTCGCCGCTTTCGTGGTTGATCGCGAAGGGCGGATCGCCGTTAACCAGATTAGAGCGTGGGGGGGGGCGCTCATCCGGTCGCGCCTGATGACCTACCGCGCGACCTTCGGGCCGGAATGGAATCCTAACGGGTGGCTGCGCGTTTTCATCGAGCGCCAAATGCCCCAGGAAGCGGTCGAAATGGCCGCCGCCCGCATCACCACCCGCCTGGCGATGGTGCTGCTGGCCCTGGTGGCGATTGTCTGGCTGGCCGCGGCCATCATCGGCCGCCAACAGCGCCTGGCCCGCCAGTTGCGCCGTCAGCGCGACCGCGCCGAGCAATTGGCCTACGTCGGCGCCCTGGCCGCTGGCCTGGCCCACGAGATTCGCAATCCCCTCAACGCCCTCACGATGCAACTCGAAATGCTGGAGGAGGACGTGCTTCAGGGCTCGGGCGTCACCGTCAAGCCGCGCCTCCAGCGCATCCGGACAGGCCTGGCCGGTGTCGAAAACACCGTGCGCGACTTCTTGACCTACGCCACCCCCGAACAGCAAAAACCCTCGCAGGTCGAGGTGCAGAGCGTGATCGAGCCGTTGTGCATCGAGTATCGTGAGGGGGTCGACAACAACGAATTAAGCCTCGAGTGTTCGGCGGCGCCCGGCCTGACCGCCTGGTGCGATCCGCACGCCCTGCGCCAGATCCTGGGCAACCTGATGAGCAACGGCCTGCGCATTCAGGACGGGCGGCCGGGCCCCCACCGGCTGCGCATCGAAGCTGTGCGCAACGGCACGTGGATCGAGATCACCGTCGACGACGCCGGCCCGGGCGTCGCGCCGCAAAACCGCGAGTTGATCTTCGAGTGCTTCTATACGACCCGCTCGGACGGCACCGGGCTGGGGCTGTCGATCGCCCGCCGCCTGGCCGAAATGAACGGTGGCGGCCTGGATCTGGACGAGGCCGCTTCGCCCATGGGCGGCGCCCGTTTCCGCATCCGGCTGCCGGCCCGCCCCCCGGCCCGCCGCTCTCCTCTGGGCTGGTGGGGTTGAGCACGGCGGAAACAATAGAGTCACGAAATCACCTCATGAACTCGGAGCGATGGAGCCGCAACCAAAATGCCGAAAATCATGTTTGGAGTACAAGTTTCAGCTTGCTACCCGGAAAAAATGGCACTACATAAAGAACCACGAAAGACACACGAAGCGCTACGAAGAAGATAACGGGCGTTAATGTATTCACTTGGCTTCCGCACGAAGTCATCGCGGGAAAACATAAAATTGACCAAATGCGACGCGGTAAAAAAAGATAAAAAACAATGACGTCTTCGCTTCAAAGCAAGAGATGATTGACTCGATCCCGCGCATGACCTAATTTGGAAATGGGTCCATCACTTTCATCAGGTGGGTTCGAAGGCTTTGGTCCGGCGGTGCACAAACACAACCCCTGACAGGGCCGGTCGGATGGGAGGTCGCCATTTGAAGCCGATCGTGTTCATGATCATCGCGCTGCTCGTCATGTTCGGCCTTTCGGCCGTCTGGGGGCTGGCCTGGGCCGTGCGGACGGGACAGTTTCGCAACCTGGGTGCGGCGGCCCGCAGCATCTTCGACGAAGACGAGCCCATCGGCCGGGTGACCGACGCGTTTCCCCCGGCGCCGGCCGAAACGGCGGGCAGCCGATCGACCGCCGGCGGCGGCGCATCCGCCCGCGAGGAACGCTCATGAACGATGGCGTCCATCCCGGCGGCGCGTCCGCCTCGACCGCGGCCGCTCCCGCTCCGGCGCCGCCGGCCGGCTCCGAGGTGGAGCGGCTCACGCTGGCTCGGATCGACCATTCCTGCCGCCTTCCGGTCCTGTGGTTCATTGTTTCGGGGGTCTGCTGGTTGCTGCTCGGTTCGATGTTGGCCTTGGTGGCCTCGGCCAAACTCCATACGCCCGACATGATGACGCGCTGGTCGTGGGCGACCTTCGGCCGGGTTCGCCCGGCCCACCTCAACGCGATGATTTACGGCTGGGGGGCGATGGCGGGCATCGGCGTCATCCTCTGGCTTCAGGCGCGCCTGTCGCGCGTGCCGCTGGCCTTCCCCCGCCTGCTAACCGCCGTCGCCGTCGCCTGGAACCTGGCCG
>JAMCWS010000303.1 GCA_023480605.1 bacterium | reverse complement strand
TCGGGCACCGAGTTGAGCCACGGATCGTTGCTGTCGTTATTGCGCCAGGCCTGAACCGACGAAACGGTGCCGCCCAGCGAGGTCGCGCAGATCAGCAAGTCGGGATCGCCGTCGTTGTCGACGTCGCCGGCGCCCACGTCGTTAATGAAGCCCCCGATGCCGACGGCGCCGCGCACCACCGTCGAGCCCGTGAAATCATAGATGGTGGCCTGCGCGCGCGGGGCCGGGTAGCACGCGCCGGCCGGCTGGAAGACCGGCACGCTGGGGACGTTGGATTGGCCCTTGTTGAAGAACATGTGGGTGACTTCGCCATCCTGGGTGAACTTGCCGCCGTCGGCGAAGACCACGTCGGGCCGGCCGTCGTCGTTGAAATCGCTGACCGTCGCCGCCACCGAAACGCCGGCCCAAGCCGAACTACCCTCGAACGGCGGCGCCTGGGCGCTTTCCTTGTAAGGCGGCATGATGCGGATCGAGGCCTCGTAGAACATGGTCGGGTCGGTGTCGATATTCAGATCGGGGCCGGTCACGAAGCTCATGTTGCGGAATAGGTCGCTGCTGTCGAGGGCGTTGAAAACCAGCAGGTCGTCGTCGCCGTCGTTGTCGACGTCGGCGGCGACGGAATAGAGACTGACCTTGGCCGAATCGGGCACGAGCGCCCCGACGGCCTCGGTCAGGTTGGCGAATCCGTCGTTCAGGAAGAGCTGGTTGTGCACCGGGGTGCCGGTGAGGTGGAAGCCGGGATCGAGCGGATCGAGCGAAAAGATGCCTTCCTCGGTCGTTTCGGCGTAGAAGATATCCTGGTCGCCGTCAAGGTCGAAGTCGGCGCTGCACATCTGGAAAATTTCGCCGTCCGGCCGGGGCGCCGGCGTCGGCGGGTCGGGCCGCCGCGGCCAGCCGACCACCCTGAAGAAAGTTCCCGGATAAGGGCCTGCCGGGTCAAAGAACTGGTTGGCGATTCCGCCAACCAAGCCGTTGAAATTGCGGAGCGTCCCCATGCCGAGTATGCCGCCGCCGAACACATCGTCGAAGGCGAAGGTATAGGGGCGGACGGTATCCTCGGGGCCGTTGGTGTTGGCCACGCCGATGTAGGGCCGCGGCGCGCTGCGGTTTTCCCAGTCGCCCACCAGGCCCGCCCAGGCGCCCAGGCTGACCCGTTCGACAATGTCGAGTTCCACCCCCGGCGCCTGCGGCTGATAGTCGGCCGGATGACCCTGGGGCATGCCGATGAAGAGCGGGAAGGCATCGTAATGAAGCTGGGGATACGTGGTGTTGTGGTCGTCGGTGACGATCTCGCCGGGATGCCGGTCCAGGTCCAGGGGGTCGGAGGGCGCGTGGTCCACGCGCTCGACCGCGAACAGGGCGGGGCCGGTGGAGGGAGTGTTCTCGAAGGACGTGGGGTCGGCATCGAATTCGCCGTTCATGAAACCCCGCAGATATGAATCAAAACTTGAAAAGACCGCCCGGTAATCGACGTTGTAGTTCATGCAGCAGAAGTAGCCGTCGGCGATGCCGTCGATGCCCAGTTCGCCGTTGTCGACGGTGAACAGGTCCATGTTGAGGAAATAGGCCTGCTCCTGCCCGTAGGCGCCGCCGACGGTATCCGTGCTTAGATAACCGGTCTGGAAATTCGGCTGGCCCTCGGGGATCGTGTAATCCTCGGGTACCGCCACGCGGGTGGTGGCCGGGAAAATGACCAGGTTTTCAGGCAGCTCGTTGGTTCCGGAGCTGCCCCCCTGAACGCCCATGGCGATGGCCCGGACCGACATGAAGTCCAGACCGGCGCTGCCGAACATCTGGCCGAAGATCGGCTCGATGGCCGAGGCGCCCATCTGCGAAGTGACCAGGGTCGGCCGGGCGTTGGCGTCGGGCGGCACGCCCGCATGGTTGAACATGCTCGGGAAGACGGGCGGCAACCGGTCGATTTCCGAGGGATCCCACGTGACGGCCTTCTGGGGCAAGTAATAACCGCTGATGGCCGGATGGTAGAGATTCTTCTCGCTTTTAAAGGAGGTCAGCGTGCCGGTGCGGTCGTCGGAGCCGAGGGTTTCGTCAATGAAGGCGAAGGCGCGCAGATAGGGGGAGTAGTTGGGCTGGTTGACCTGGTTGACCAGGACGCGCTCGGTGTAGATGATCTCGCGCGTAAAGAGGTCGGCGCTGGAGTTGAACTGGTGATCGCCGAAGGGGACGTCCTGCGTTTTGGGGGAGTTGTCGATCCAGCCGAAGCCGCCGAACACTTCAAACATAAGGTTGCCGTCCTCGTCGGTCATATACATCGAGGGGTAACCGTCGGTATAGGCCGTGAACTGGCTGACGATGATGTCGATGTCGCCGTCGCTGTCGATGTCGGCGGTCGCGGCGCGGAAGGCGTCGGTGCGTTCATCGCCGGTGTTGAGAATGCCGGGCAGCACCTGGGCGGAAACGTCGGTGAAGTAGCCGGGGGCGTCGGCGCCCCGGTTGCGGTAGAGGCGGTTGGGGTCGCCGCCGGTGTTGCTGACGAAGATGTCGAGCCAGCCGTCGCCGTCGAAATCGGCCAGCACGACACCGCGCGACTGGTCGGGATTGAAGGGCAGGCGGTCGTCGGGATTGTTGGGGGGATGGTTGGGCACCCCGTCCTCGCCGAAGGTGACGTCGCGGTAGAACTGCTTGACCGAGCCGTCGCCGAGGATCTTCTGCTCGTTGAGGTAGATGCGGTTGGCGCGGTTGAGGACCGGATCGGAGCCGCCGCCGAAGTTGGCGACGACGATGTCGAGGTCGCCGTCGTTGTCGAGGTCGCCCACGGCCGCGCCGGCCGTGATGCCGTCGGTGACGGGCAGCGCCTCGGCGTCGCGCACGAGCTGGAGGTTCGACGTGGAGTAGCCTTCGTCGGGGGTGTTGACCGTGACGCTGGTGGCTTCGTCCTGCACGCCGGTGTTGGTGATGATGTCGACGCCGCCGGTCGTCTGGCCGGCCGCCACCTGGACGGTCTTGACCTTGCCGGCGTCATCCATGAAGGCGTTGGGGACGTTCTGGCCCGTCGGCACGGGCACCCAGCCGTCGTATATCGTGCCGGGGTTCTGGAAGCCGATCTGCAGGCGGACGCTGCGGGAGTCGTTGGGGGCGATGGACATGGCGTCCCAACCGACGCCGATGCCGGTGTCGAGCGCCGCGGCCTTGGGGCCGGTGAGGGCCTCGGTCGAGGTGGAGCCGAACAGCCGGTTGAGCGGGGCGACCGCCACCTTGGTGGGCATCGTCAGGAGCGAGTTGTTGAAAAGAAGGGTCGCGTAGGCCGTGAAGGCCGGGTTGAATTGCGAGGTTTGATAGAAGATCGAGGAGGGGACGGCGGCGCCGGTGTAATTGACCGAGTTGTTGAGCACCTGGCCGTTGACCAGGTAAAGCGGGTTTTCGTTCCCCATCAGGTAGGCATCGAGCACCTGGCGCAGCGTGAATGTGCGGGTCGACGCGCCCAGGTTGGTGAGGGTGTAGGTGACCTCGAGGGTCGAATCCTGGCCGCTCAAGCCCTGGTCGGTGATGGCCATGTCCATCGACAGGTTGAAGTTGCCGGCCTGGCGCCAGGCGGCCGAGGCGGTCTTGACGGCGTCGGAAATCGTGAGCGCTTTCTGAACCTGGCCGATGGGATTGGTGGCGTTATTGAAGGAGGACTCGGGGGTGATAACCTCGATGAACGAGCGCGGATCGGCTAGATAACCAGAAAGAAGGGCCGGTCCTTCGGTGATGGCGGCCGCGAAACGCCCGCTGGGATCGACTTGCACCGACAGGAAACCGTTCTCGAAGAAATTATCGGCCGTGCTCGTATTGGGCGTCGCTTGCCCCGTTCCGACCGGCGAGGGCAGATTCACGCCGCCGTAGAATTCGGATGGGAAGGCATTCGTGAAAAAACTCGCTATTCCATTCGGAGACGCTTCCTCGGTGCCATCGGTCACAAAAACAGCGTAGTTGATCGTCTGATTGGTCAGCGCGTCTTCGCTAGGCGGCAGAGCAGGAAAATAATATGTGGAATTGAGACGTCCGGTGGTGGTGAAGTTGAAATCAACTCCTGATATCGGCGGTTCAGTGGTGCCGCTGGTCGGTGGCAGTGGATAATCGCCCGCATGCTCGACGCTGTCCGTGCCCGGAAGAATCAAATTCTGGCCGGTTAATACCTGTGCGATCGCGCGCCATGTACCCGTGTTTTCATCAGGTGTCATGGGATTTGATGGGATGTCATCGGGATGGGGGATGCCCGTCGGTGAAACGCCACCGGTGCGATCGCGATTGAGGGTTTTCGAATTCGCCAGTTGCTCGGGGCGGATACATAGAAATACCGGCACTTGCACCACGGATTCGTCGGAAGGCTCATCGGTCGTAATCACGCCGTCGATGGCAGCGCCGTTGATCACCTGGCCTTGAATTGTTCCTGAACTGGCGGGGAATTTCGCTCCGTAGCCTAATCCAGCCGCGATTTCATCATCGAACGAAAGTTCGCGCCGGCGATACGGATCGGTCGGAAAAGGGTCGCCCGCGAGTTGGTAGGCATCGAGCAACACGGAATCCCGAATCATGCTGCTTCCCAAACCCATAGCGAAGCCCAGTTGACGGGTGATGATGGCTTGAATGTCAAGCGTACCGAATACTTCATTACGGGTTGTGTTGAAAGGCGGATCCGTAAGGTCGCCCGGATCTTCTGGCCAGGCGTTCAGGTCATCGGCGATTTGAGGATCGACCATGATATCGGCCTCAAAGATGTCACCTTTTTTGAAGTCGCGCCTGGGAAGCATGACATCGGCCCGTCCGTCACCATCGAAATCCAGAATGACCCGGGTCGCCTGGCCGCCGTTGTATCCGGCCGATTCATACAAAACGCGCGGTAATCCACTGGTGCCAAGACGATTTATGTCGTCTATCGAAAAATCCCTTTCGAAAAACGACACCAAGGTCATCGCGATCAAGTCTTGCGTACCGCTGGGGAAATTGGCGCTGTCGAGGAAAGTAATTAAGTTATATCCGTCGAGCGTCGCACCCGCGGGATGGTAAGGAAATAATTGATTGGGATCCATCGGGTGAGGAGGGGCCAAATCACCCGGCGCAATCTGGCTTGCGAATTTGAAATTGCTATACTCGGCGTTGTTCCAGGTCTCGATCGAACGAGTCAGCGCACCAATGATATTGAGGGCTCCGAAGGGCGGTTGAGTCGTCGGATTCGGGGTGCCGATTGGTATGATAATCAAATCATCATTATTGAAGGCTCGCTCATAATAAAACTGAGGTTCCGCGCCATCGTACCAGAGCAGAGGTGTATCCACGCTGATATCATCATATGAAGATCCTGCCACACCGTAGTCGGCCAGGAACATACGGAACAGGCTCGCACCCCAGGCCGTTTGCGCATTGGTCAATCCCAGGAGCAGGCCCAGGAGAAGCGGGATGGTCGAGCGGCGGATGATGTTGAAGGACGACACTTGGCGTAGACTCCCTCTTGACGGACTGTCAATTACACAACGGGCGGTGATCGTTCGCATCCCTTGACGGTCGCTTTCTCTTCAATGGCCGGCCCGGAGCCTCACTGCTTGCGGAGCAGGCGCGCCACCTGGTCGCGGACGGCTTCCAGGTTGCTGAATTCGACAAACTCGTTTTTGGCCTTGGGGTCCTTGGCCACGCGGGCCTCGTGGGCCAGCAGGTTTTGTTCCTTCACGTCGGCCAGGTGGCGGGCCACCTTGCGCTGGTAATCCTGGCGCGCGGCGCGCGCCCGGGCGCGGTCCTGGGGGGCGGTGGTGGCGCGGTCGGGCGCGTTGGCCCGGGCCAGGGCCTGGCGAAGCGAAACATTCTCGGGTTGATCGGGCATGATCCCCTGGCGGACGCGGGTGACCAGCTTCTCGCCGGTGACGGGGTTGCGGATGATGCTGAAGCGCCCCTGGCTGAAGCCGGTGATCCGCGGGGTGTCGGCGCGCAGGGCGGCCTTGTGCTCGACGCCCTGGATCTCGCGCGCGGGCGGCTGGGGATTCTGCGTGAAGAGGAGCACTTCCTCGCTCTTGCCGATGTCGGCCATGCCGGGGACGTAGGTGGCCAGGGGCACGGCGCCTTCGAGCGCGCCGCCCTGCTCCTCGAACTCGACCTCGCCGCTCTTGTCGCGCTTGGGGTCGCCCTTCCAGACGTCGACGGGTTGAAGCTTGTAGGTGGTGACGATGTGGCCGTTGCGGAACTCGGCCTTGCGCGAGACGCAGGTGGCGGTGTAGATCTGATCGGACTTGGCGACCAGTTCCTCGAAGCTGAGGGGCTTGACCACCTGGGCCGGAGCCGACAGGCTCAGGCCGAGCCACAACGCCCCGCAACCGATGACGGCCGCCCGGCGGATCCGATTTATCCTCGGG
>JAMCWS010000445.1:2008-6408 GCA_023480605.1 bacterium | reverse complement strand
GGATTTCTGGAGTATGCGGCAAAGCAACGACGACAGCCCGCGCAATACCAACCGGCTCTTCGCCGAAGGATACCTGGGCCTCGCCTCAATGCTCATGGAGGAGCACATCCCGTACGTGCATCTGTTCGACAACACACTGGATAAGGACACGCTCGACCAGTTTAAGGTGATTCTTCTGCCCAACGTGGCATGCCTGTCGGAGGAAGCGTGCGCCGCCTTGATAGGTTACGTCGAGCGGGGCGGGCGGCTGATCGCCACCTACGAAACCTCGCTATACGACGAATGGGGCAATCGGCGACCGGACTTCGCCCTGGCGAACCTCTTCGGCGTATCATACCGGCGGACAGTCGATAAAGTGGCGCGCGAACCGCACTTCTGGGTGCGTGAGGTGACCGATCCCGCGATCAACGACGGACAGAAGGGTTTGACATGGCAGACCCGCCGCACGATGGTCTCGCTCAAAGAGGGAGCCCAGGTGTTGGCTAACGAGACAAGCAGACTGTTCGGGCCTCCGGAAGCCGATGCGTTTGAATTCGATGTAGCGATCCGAAAAAAGTGCCCGCGATCGTCAGCCATCGGGTGGGCAAAGGTGAGGCCATCTATATTGTCGATGACCTGCCGCAGGGCTACTTCCAGTCGCCGTTCCGGACCGAGCGGGCCGTTTTGCGCAATCTGATTCACCAATCCCCGCCGCCGCTGACGGTGGATGCCCCTTCGCAGATCATCATGACCGCGTTCGATCAACCCGATGAGAAGCGTCTGGTGGTCCATCTGCTCAACCTGCCGTCGCTCTCAACCCGCATGTTCCATCGCAGCCAGATGGACACGCTGGATGATATTTCGCCAGTGCATGGCGTCAACGTCACGCTGCACAAGGGGAGCGCTGTGCGAGCGCGATTGGTGCCGGCAGGGCTGGATCTGAAGCTTGAAGCCGTTTCTGGCGGCGCTCAGAAAGTCAACGTGCCGGAGATCAAGGAACATGAAATGATCGTCTTCGAGTTTAAGTAAAATCGATGAATCAGAGGCAGGGCATAAATGAAACGCCGAAGACGGTCCGGCATTTTTCTCTGAGGCTGCTCAGGTCGGCCAAGCACCAAAAGGACTCCAAGGGTCCGCGTCAGCGCAAGTAATGACCACAACCAACGCTTCTTAAAGATGTTGGCACGGTGATATGGAAAAGTGAAAAGGATTAACGATGAGTGCAGAAGCAAATAATCTCATGGATCGCCGGACCTTCATTGCGCTACTTGGAAGCGCGACACTGGCCGGCGGAATGTTGGTTGGCGAAAGGGCCGCCGCTACATCAGCCGTGCCCTCCTATCTTAAAGACTACGCTGCGCTTTACGAACGGAACCCCCGCGCCGCGGCCCTGGCCTGGTTCAAGGAATCTCGGTTTGGACTGTTCATGACCTTCGGACTTTACAGCATCCTTGGCCGGGGAGAATGGGTGATGTACCGCGAAGCCATTCCGGTCGCGACCTATGAGAAGCTCAAAAATGATTTCCGTGCCGCGAAGTTCGACGCGGACTTTATCACCGACCTGGCGAGTGATGCAGGAATGAATTACGTCAACATCACTTCGCGACATCACGACAGTTTCTCCCTTTTCGACTCGAAGCACTCCGACTACACCAGTGCCGCCAGTCCGGCCCGGCGCGACCTGATCGCCGAACTGGCCGAGCAGTGCCGGAAAAAATCCTTGGGTCTTTTCCTTTATTATTCCTATGCCCTCGACTGGCGGCACCCTTATTTCTATCCGCGCAAATACCTGGCCGTCGCCCGGCCTGATTACAAAGGGCCCGAGCCAGCCTACCGCTGGCGCAGGGATGAGGACTTCGCACGCTACATCGAGTTTGTCCACGGCCAGCTCAAGGAACTGCTGACCAATTACGGGCCGCTGGCCGGAATCTGGTTTGACCCCATCTTGGGTTATTACGCCCGGCCCGATCTCTTCCCGATCCAGGAGACCTATGCCATGATTCGCCGCATGCAACCCCAGGCGCTGATCACCTTTAAACAGGGGGCCACGGGCACCGAGGATTTCGCCGCGCCGGAGCGTTCGGGGCAGTCGCTGGCCGAGATGGTGCGCGCGATGTGCCGCGATGAGAAAAAGGTCAAGATCGCGGTTGACGCCTGGGAGACGAACAAAACCAAGCACAATGAAATCTGCGACACGCTCCAGCCGGACATCTGGGGGTATCGAAAGGACGACGACAACAAGCATCTGGACGCCACGGAGACGCTGCGGCGGCTCGGCCTGGCCTTCGGCCAGAATTGCAACCTGCTGATTAATACCGGGCCCTTGCCCGACGGCTCGATTCATCCCGCGGACGTCAAAACACTTAAAGAGGTGGGCCGGCGCATACGGCAACATGGATGGCCTGCGCCGATCGCGCATGTTGCACAGCCTGTGATAACAGGTGGAACGAAAGATAAAACCGGCCCTGCCGGGGAATAATATGAAGCGATGAATCCAAGGAAATCGGAGTTTCGGGGACAATTTCAATACTGTTTGACATCACTCTTGTCCAAAACAGATTTGAGAAATGACTCCCTTGGCCGTGTGGATCATAATTCGGTTGCGAAATGAATTGTGAGTCCAGCGAAACAAGGGAGTCGAGACGATGGTAAAGGCAGCCAGCTTGTTCAGTCAATTGCTGACGCACATTCCGCGCGGCGAGTTTGCGGCCCTGGTCGTCCGGCACGGTGCCGAGCGCGGCGCCAAGGGCTTCAACTGCTGGACGCAGCTGGT
The DNA here is from genome assembly GCA_023480605.1 of bacterium. Lineage (GTDB taxonomy): Bacteria > Sumerlaeota > Sumerlaeia > MVZB01 > MVZB01 > JAMCWS01. The sequence continues at coordinate 3,656 of JAMCWS010000445.1, read as the reverse complement.
GGCCATGCTGTTCTGCCACCTGGCGGGCGCCCAGTCGCTGCGCGAGATCTGTCACGGCCTGGCCGGTGCGCTGGGCAAGCTGGTTCACTTGGGCGTCGCGCGTGGCCCCAACAAATCCACCCTCTCCTACGCCAACGCCCACCGGCCCGCCGCCCTCTACGAAGAGCTGTTCTGGCGCATGCTGGATCGCTTCCGCCGCCACGGCAGCCTGGCGACGCGCAAGGCTTGCTTCCGCTTCAAGAACAAGCTGCTCTCGCTCGATTCGACGACGATCAGCCTGTGCCTGACGCTGTTTCCCTGGGCCAGCTTTCGGCGCGCCAAGGGTGGCGTCAAGCTTCACCTGCTGCTCGACCACGACGACTACCTGCCGCGCTATGCGCTGATCAGTGAGGCGCGCCGGCACGACCGCACCGCCGTCGAGCACATGCGTTTGCCGGCCGGCTCGATCGTCGTCTTCGATCGCGGCTACAACGATTACGCGCTGTTCGACCGGCTCTGCCGCGCCGGCGTGTTTTTCGTCACGCGCCTCAAGGACAACGCCCGGGTCGAAGCGCCGCTTGAACTGGCGCTGCCGGCCCGGCGCGGCGCCGTGGTGCGCGACGAGATGATTGTGCTGGAGAGTGGCCCGTGCCGCGAGCCGCTGCGCCGCGTGACCGTGTGGGACGAGGCCACCGGGCGCGAACTGGTGCTCTTGACCAATCACCTGGACCTGGCCGCCTCGACGATCGCCGCCATTTACAAGGACCGCTGGCAGATCGAACTGTTTTTCAAGACGCTCAAGCAGCACCTGCGCGTCAAGACCTTCGTCGGCACGAGCGAGAACGCGCTGCGCATTCAGATTTGGACAGCACTGATCGGGCTGCTGCTGTTGCGCTGGCTGCACCACCTGTCGCGCGCCGCGTGGAGCTTGTCCAATCTGGCGGCGCTGTTGCGCTTCAACCTGTTCACCTATCGCGATTTGCGCCAGTGGCTGGCCGATCCCTTGGGCTCGCCGCCGCTGGTGCCCGACGCCGCCGCCCCGTTGCAATTGATGCTCGATTTTGGACAGCCGGTGTAACTTAACCATGTCAACCTGGTTTCGAAAAACCCCTCTTAGACCCAAAACAAGCCCTGGTTCTATTGGATCCGATTCATGACCTATGACTCATTTGGGACAGCGGTGGTTTGACATGTTTTTTGTTCGGATCCTCACCGGTTAGAAAATATACCAATAAATACTTATTTAAACCAAAAAGTTTCCATTGTACGTACGGCCCGGCCTGTGCATCATGGCCTTGTGAGAAAGCGCAAGCCCACGATCACACCGCGGAAGAATCGGGGACGTTCGACCTATTTAAATAGGTCTTGGCTGATCCCCGCTTTCGCCTGTCAATTGCCGAGTCGATCAATTCAAACAGGTCACACGTCCCAATACTGTTCGGCACTGCATTTGCGTTGCGAATGCGCGGCGGTAATGCAGACGTTGGGTGAACCGATTCTGAATCGATGAGCACCGATGGCGAAGCCGTCTCGGCGCATACGGGGAATAGGGCTGGGCCATTGCACCAATATTGCATCGGTGGTTCATAGGTCGAACAGTTGTGCTGCCCAATCAAATGGCTGCTTTGAAATCCCCTTGTATTTGGATCCAGTCGGTGAGACGATCCCG
>JAMCWS010000445.1:0-1998 GCA_023480605.1 bacterium | reverse complement strand
ATCCGCCAACAATGACCACCCGTGCCAGTCGTGCCATGATTCAAGTAACATCCCCCGCTCCAGGCTGTCAATGGCCGAGTAGATCCATTCAACCGGTCAGTCGTCCCCGCATTTGCACGCACTTGCATGGAACGGCGAGGAAGCATTGATTTTAATCATGCAATACATTATTCATGGCGCAGTGATGGGTGATGCAATATCCGGGGAACTGTCCGCGGATCAGGCGGCGGCGGAAGTTCGCGTACCGGGGGCCATACCAGATTTCGCGAAATGGCCGATCCTTGACCTGGCCCATGTTTTCGGGGCTGAAACAGCAGGGAGTGACGACGCCGTTGGCGTGAACGGTGGCCTCGTCGAAGCCCACCGAACAGCGCGCCGCGGGGCGAAAGGGAAGGCTATCGCCCGCCGCCGCGCCGAGACATTCCTGCTCGACCCGCAGATTGGCCAAGATGTTATCGAGATTGCAGGGGACGGGGCAGCGCGGCGCGGCGGCCTCCAGGCGGCGGCAGGCCTCGGCCATCTCCTCGCGCGTCAGGGCCAGATCCTCATTGTAGAGCACCAGCTTTTCAAAAAAGATTTCGTCGCAACCGAATTCGGCCGAGAAATCGAAAAGCCGCTCGATGGTCGGGAGGTTCTCGCGCTGGATCACGTAATACATGACCAGTTGGCAATCGGCGCGGCGGCCGGCCTCCTCGCGCAGGCGCATGAACTCGCGCAGATTGCGCCGCAGCGTCTCGAAGCGGTCGACGCCGTGGATGGCCTGGTAGGTCGCCCGGTCGCCGGCGTGGACCGAGACGCGCGTCAGGTTCCAACGCGATTCGACCATCGCCCGCGCCACCGCCGGGTCGAGCAGCGTGCCGTTGGTGACCAGAATGCCATCCCAGCCGCGCCGCTTGATCTCGCGGATCAACTCAACCGCGTCGGGGTGGACCAGCGGTTCGCCGCCCCCGACGAGGATCACCCGCTGCAAACCGGCGGGCATCGAATCGAACAGCCGGCGATAATCGTCAAGCCGGAGCCCGTCTTCGCGGTCGATCTTGAGATTTTTTTTTAGTTCCTCGGGTTCGACGGTGCGGTGCCAGCACATGACGCAGGCGTGATTGCAGGCGGTGTCCATCGGGGTCAGCGCCAACGTCTCGGGTCCGACCAGCGCCCGGCCGCAGATGGTCCCCAACCGCCGCAGGGCGTGATGCCAGGCGTTGCGCGCGCCGCGTTTGCGCAAGGCCTGAACCGCCCGTACCGGGCTGAGGTATTTCTTCAACAGAGGATTCATGATAAACAATTTAGCCGGTTGGCGGGCGCGACGCAATGGCGTAAGGCGATGCCACACGCCCGGAATGCCCACATATTTGCCGGCAATTCCAAACCCGCCCTTGAGCGGCGGCAGGCGGGGGCCTATGATGGGGGTTCGGCTGCGGCGATGAGCCTTGACTTTCAGGGCTTCCGGAATTGATTATATTGGCGTCATCTATTGCGCCGCACCCACGCCGGCGGCCGGAGTGCCCGATCGAGAGGTTTTTGCTTCATGCGCGTCGTTTTCGTCACCCTCTATAACCAGTGCGCCTATGGGCCGCGATGCCTGTCGGCCAACCTGCTGCGCCACGGCCACGAAGTCTTCGTTCTCAACTTCAAGCTCTTCCGCTCGGTGCCCATCGACCGCGCCGATGTCGAGCACCGCCGCCGCATCGCCGCCAACGGCTTTCTGCCCGTCTACGAGACCCTCGCGCATCATGACATCGTCTGCGGCTACCCGACCACCGTCACCGACACCGAACGCGAGACGCTGTTCGCCGAGATCGAGAAGCTCGCGCCCGAAGTCCTCTGCTTTTCGCTCACTTCCTCGCACGTGCCGCTGGCGCAGAGCCTGTCGCGCGAGTGCCGCCGCCGGTTCCCGCGCACGATGCAGGTCTGGGGCGGCATCCACCCGACGATGGACCCGACCGGCTGCCTGGAGTTCGCCGATGCCGTCTGCGTCGGCGAGGGCGACGAGGCGCTGCC
>JAMCWS010000053.1 GCA_023480605.1 bacterium | reverse complement strand
CCAGCTTCGAGGCCTGGTGGCCGCTCACCGAGGGGCGGCGGCTGGCGCGCCGGACCTGGCGGCTCGCCGACCTCCCCGGCTGGCGCTTCGAGGAGTTCACCGACCGCCGGCTGGCGCTGGCCGTGGTGGAACCCGGGGCCGACGCCACCCCGCCGGCGTGGCTGGAGCCGGTGGTGGTTCGCGACGTGACCGGCGAACGTGGGTACCGCGACGAGGCGCTGGCCCGCCGCGCCCCGCGCCAGGCCTGAAGGCCGCCAGCCGGGGACCGGACTACCAGATGTCGCAGCGCTCGGCCCGGACCATCGGCGCGCCGGCGCGGCACTGGAAGGCCGCCGCGAACTCGCCGAGGTTGGAGAGCGGGCCGTTGACGCGCCACCGGGCCGACGAATGCGGGTCGGTGACGGCGCGGAGCCGGGCGTTCTCCGGCCGGATCTGGGCGCACCAGGCCTGCGCGTGAGCGAGGAAGAACTGCTGGTCGGCCGTGAACCCGCCCACCGGCGCCTCCTCGGGCTTGCCGGCGCGCGAGGCCCGGTAGGCCCCGTAGGCCAGCGAGAGGCCGCCCAGGTCGGCGATGTTCTCACCCAGCGTCAGCTTGCCGTCGAGCTTGACGTCGTCAGTGACCGGGTAGGCCGAGTACTGCTTCACCACGCACGCGGCGCGACGGTCGAACTCGTCGGAGACCGACTTCGACCACCAGTCGGTCAGGTTGCCCTTGGCGTCGAACTTGCGCCCTTCGTCGTCGAAGCCGTGGGTCAGCTCGTGACCGAGGACGGCCGCCAGCTCTCGTTCGCCTACGAGGAATATCCGGTCGAGTCGCCCCAGCCCGGCTGGGCCCAGCTCGATGCGGCCGAGGTCTGGCGGCTCGTGAAGCGCATGATCACCCACGTGGTGGCCGCCGCGCGCGAGGCCGCCCCCGGGGATCCGGTCAAGGCGCTGGCCACGTCGTCGCTGGGCGAGGCTGTCGTGCCCGTGAGCCGCGACCGGCGGATCCTCGGCCCCTCGCTGCTTAACTTCGACGCCCGCGGCGAGGAATACCTGCCCGGACTCGAGCGCGCGCTGGGCGCCGAGCGGATCTACCGGATCACCGGTAACAGCCCCGGTTATTGCTTCGGCGTCCTCAAGCTGATGTGGATCCGCGAGCACCAACCCGAGCTTTACGAGAAAACGTGGAAATTCCTGCCCTGGAACTGCTTCGTCGGCACGATGCTGGGCGGAGATCCGGTGGTCGACCATTCGCTGGCCGACCGCATCATGTGCCACGATGTCGACCGCGAAGCCTGGTCCGATGAAATCCTGCGCCTGGGCGGGCTCGACGCCGACAAGCTTCCGGCCTCGGCCCCCTCGGGCACGACGGTCGGCACGGTCTCGGCCGAAATGGCCGCCGAACTGGGTCTGCCTCCCGGCGTCGCCGTCGTTACGGGCGCCCACGACCAGTGCGTCAACGCCGTCGGCTGCGGCGTGATCGATCCGGGGCCGGCGATGATCGGTTTCGGCACCTACATCTGCATCGTGCCGATCTTCACCCGCCGCCCCGAGGCGGCGATGATGATGGCGCGCGGCCTCAACACCGAACACCACGCCGTCCCCGGCCGCTACGTCAGTTTCATCTACAACCAGGGGGGCGCGCTGCTCAAGTGGTATCGCGACACCTTCGCCGCCGCCGACGCCCGCCTGGCGCGCGAGGCCGGCCGCGACATTTACGAGCAGTTGCTGACCGAATTGCCCGCCGGCCCCAGCGGCGTGTTCGTGCTGCCGCATTTCATCGCCACCGGCCCGCCTGAGTTCGTCTCGGATTCGTGCGGCATGATCGCCGGGCTGCACGCCGACACGCCGCGCGGCGCCGTCCTCAAGGGCATCCTCGAGGGGGCGACGTTTTACTTGCGCGCATTGACCGACTCGCTGCCCGAGACGGGCATCGTCATCACCGACTACCGCGCCGCCGGCGGGGGCAGCAAGTCGCCGGCCTGGCTCCAGCTCAGCGCCGACATCCTCGGCCGGCCCTTCACCCAGCTTCGGATCACCGAGGCCGGCATCCTGGGGGCGGCGATGATCGCCGGCACGAGTTGCGGCGTCTACCGTTCGTATGGCGACGCCGTGGCGGCGATCGTCAAGACCCGGCGCGTCTTCGAGCCCGTCCCGGCCCGCCATGCGGCCTACCAGAACCATTTCGAACGCTACCAGCAAATCTGGCCCCTCATGCGCGATTTTCTGCGCGGAGTGGAATCCACGAAATCCCAGCCGCCGGGGCTGGGCAGCAAGGCATCATGACGAAAAAAAAGTTTCTCGGTTTCGGCCTGGGACCGATTCAGACCGGCCTCATGCTCTATGAAGCGATCCAGTCGGGCAATTTCGGCTCGCCGGAGGCCGGCGGCGCGTATACGGTCGTCGAGATCGATCCGGAACTGGTCGAAGCCGTCCGGCGCAACAACAATTCTCTGACCATCAACATCGCCGGGCGCGAGGGCGTGCGCCGGGCAATCCTGGGCGGCATCAGGGTGTTGCGGCCCCAGGATCCGGCCGACCGCCGCGCCATCGTCGAGGCCATCGGAGAAGCCGACGAAATGGCCACCGCCGTCCCCAGCGTGGCCGTCTACGGCGCCGGCGGCGACTGCTCGATCGCCCGCCTGCTGGCCGAGGGACTCAACCCCGCGCGGCCGCAGATCCTCTACGCCGCCGAGAACCACAACCACGCCGCCGCGATCCTGACCGCCGCGATCCGTGAACACGCGCCGGAGGGGCGCCTTGCCAATTTCCAGGCTCTCGACACCGTGATCGGCAAGATGAGCGGCGTCATCCAGTCGCCCGAGACGATCGCCCGCCTGGGACTGGCGCCGCAGGTGCCCGGCTCCGTCAAGGCGGTGCTGGTCGAGGAGTTCAACCGCATCCTGGTCTCGCGCGTGCGGCTGGCCGGGGTGCGGCGGGGGCTGGCAAGTTTCATCGAGAAAGACGACCTGCTCCCCTTCGAGGAAGCCAAGCTATCGCACCCCGGCCAGCCGCACGCGCTGCTGGGCTACATGGCCTGGCTCAAGGGCTATCGCCAGATCGCCGAGGCGCGTGGCGACGCGGCGCTGATGGCGCTGGCCGAGCGGGTGTTCGTGGGCGAGTGCGGCGCCGCTCTGGTCGATAAATACGGGAGCCTGGGCGATCCGCTGTTTACCCCCGAGGGATTCCGCGCCTATGCGTTGGACCTGCTCGACCGCATGACCAATCCCTACCTCAACGACGAGGTGGCCCGCGTCTGCCGCGATCCGCGGCGCAAGCTGGGCTGGAGCGACCGGATTTTCGGCACAATGCGCCTGGCGCTGGAACACGAGATCGTCCCCCAGGGGATGGCCCAGGCCGCGGCGGCCGCCTTGCATCACCTCATCCTCTCGCGCGAACCGCTCCAGACCGCTTGCCCGACGCGCCCGGCCGACCTGACACCGCAGCACGTCCACGACATCTTCTCCGAACTCTGGACCGGCCAACCCGCCGACGCGCTCCAAGGGGCATGCCTGCGCCTGGTCTGGGAGGCGAGGCGGAAATTGATGGAGCCGTAGGGATTAGGAATACTGGTCCGTGATCGGATCTTTTCGTGATCGTGATCGGAATCGTGATCGTGATCGGATGTCTTTATGTGTCGAAATCCGATATGGGAAACGACGAAAAGAAAACAACGACTACGATTACGATTATGATCACGATCACGAAATGAGCCAAATCCGATTTCGAGCACGATTATGATAACGATAACGAAAATAATTGATCTCGATCAGGAGTCACAATATGCGTATTTTATTTCTCGATCTTGACACTTTGCGGGCCGATCACCTGGGGTGCTACGGCTATCACCGCAACACCTCGCCCAACATCGATCTGGTGGCCGCCGACGGCGTCCGGTTCGACAACTACTATTGCCCCGACGCGCCCTGCCTGCCTTCGCGCGCCGCGCTGATAACGGGCCGGTTCGGCATTCACACCGGCGTCGTCGGCCACGGCGGCACGACCGCCGACCTGCGCCTGGAGGGACCGCGCCGCGGCTTCCACAGCTTCCTTAACCATCAACAATTGTTCTACTGGCTGGCCAAACAAGCCGGATTGCGGACAGTCTCCGTCAGCCCCTTCGCCGAGCGCCACAGCGCCTGGTGGTTCACTGCCGGTTGCGTCGAAACCTATAACACGGGCCGTGGCGGCATGGAATCGGCCGAGGAAGTCACCCCCGTAGCCCTGGACTGGATCGAGCGCAACGCCACCCAGGACAACTGGCTTCTGCACATCAACTACTGGGATCCGCACACCCCGTACCGCGCCCCGGCCGATTTCGGCAACCCCTTCCAGAACGACCCGCTGCCCGGCTGGCTCACGCCCGAGGTCGTGGCGGAGCACGTCAAGGCCGTCGGTCCGCACACGGCCCGCGAAATCCAGATGTATCACAGCAATCCGGACCCTAAATACCCGCGTCATCCCGGCGAAATCCTCGACATGGACGGCCTGCGCCGGATGATCGACGGCTACGATTGCGGCATCGCCTACATGGACGGCCATATCGGCCGGATCTTCAAAGCCCTGGAGAAGAAGGGAGTCATGGACGACCTGGCGATCATCATCACTTCGGACCATGGCGAGAACCAGGGCGAACTGGCCATCTACGGCGAACACGCCACGGCCGACCACGGCACCTGCCGCATCCCGATGATCGTCCGCTGGCCGGGCGGCCGCAAGAGATACGCCGGCCAGGGGCTGCACTACAACCTCGATCTGCTGCCGACGCTCGCCGAACTGCTGGGCAAGCCGGCCATGCCCGGCTGGGACGGCAAGAGCTACGCCGCCGCCATCCGCCCCGGAGGCGACCCGGATTGCGGCCATGAGAACCTCGTCATCAGCCAGTGCGCCCACGTCTGCCAGCGCTCGGTGCGCTGGGGCGACTGGCTCTACATGCGCACCTACCACGACGGCTATCATCTCTTCCCGGACGAAATGCTTTTCAATCTCAAGGATGATCCGCATGAGCAGCACAATCTGGCCACCGAGCGTCGCGACTTGTGCCTCGAAGGGGTCTACCGGCTCAACCAGTGGCACGACGACATGATGAAAACGATGCCCTACGACGTCGATCCGCTGTGGACGGTCATTCGCGAGGGCGGCCCGTTCCACACGAAGGGATTTTTACCCGCTTACGTCAAGCGCCTCGAAGCCACCGGCCGTGGCTGGGCGGTGGAGGAATTGAAAAAGCGGCATCCCTACGAATTCAAATAATCTTTTGTTTTCCAGTAAACAACAAATGCATTACCAAGTATATCTACCATGCACGTTATCCATCGCTTCCAGATCGACAAACTCGACCGCTATATCCGGCTGATCGGCCGGCGAGTGACCCGCGAGAGCCGGCCGGCCGCGCAGGTCTGGGTCGTGGATCCCGCCGAGGCTCGTTTCGACGACCCCCTGGCCGACGATCCCCCCGGCGACGCACCCGCCGGCGGCGCCCCGTGGCGCGAACTGGACGGCCTGCGCCTGTGGGGCGGCGCCCAGCAACCACGCGATCGACCATCCCTTCGAGCCCGCCAACTGGGCGAAAACGCCCCGGAATGCTTCCCCGTCCTCGAAGCCATCGACGCCGCCCTGCACCGGCTCGATCTGCGCGACACGATCGAGGCGGCCGTGCCCGGCGGCGCCCCCCTGCCCGACGCCACGCCATTCTACGACTCGGTTCCCTCGGCCCAGTGCGCCTTCGACGAGGCCATGCGCTGGCTGGGCGGCTGCCCCGAGGGGCCGCGCGTCGTCTCGATCGGCCACGCCCACATCGATCTGGCCTGGCTCTGGCCGATCGCCCAGACGCGCCACAAATGCGTGCGTACTTTCGCCACCCAGTGTCGCCTGCTCTGGCTGCCCGACGTCTTCGGCTACTCGGCGCCCTGCCCCAACTCCTGCGCCTGGCGGGTGTCGACTACTTCATCACCAGCAAGGTCAGTTGGAACCAGTACAGCCGCTTCCCGCACGACACGTTCCGCTGGCGCGGCCTCGACGGCTCGGAGGTGTTGACCCATTACATCACCACCCCATGCGACCACTGGTTTTTCACTTACAACGCGATGATGACCGTGGCCGAGGTTAAGCTCCCCGAAGGGGAGCCCGATGAATAGCCGTAAGCTTTAACCTACGGGAAAGCAGGCAAAAAAACGCACAATCCTGAAGGGGTTGCCCGTTTTAGTGGATTTTAGGGCGACCCCTTCAGGATCGATACCAACATTCTTCGAAACCGTAAGTGTAAAACCTACGGCTATTCACCGGAACCCCCTACGAGGCTGTTCAGGATTTCTGTCGTCATGTATAGCGCCATTTCATGGCTAATTCACTCTCCCAGGATGACCGACGATGCCCCCCCCTTGCGCTTGATCCCGATCGCCAGCGCCTTGATCTGGAAGCCCTGCTAACCGCCATTCGCGCC
>JAMCWS010000035.1 GCA_023480605.1 bacterium | reverse complement strand
GGCTTCGGGCGTGCGCCAGGCCGGCATGCCGCAGGCCATTGCCTCAAGCGGCACGATGCCGAAATCTTCGCAGGCCGGAAAGATGAGGGCGCGCCGGGTCTGGTAGAGTTCGAGCAGACGCTCCTCCGAGACGCGCCCCTCGAAGGCGACGGTCGGTCCGGCCAGGCGCCGCAGGCGGCACAGCAACGGCCCGTCGCCGACGATACGCAGCGGCCGGCGCAGCCGGTTGGCGGCGCGGATGGCCAGATCGGCGCGTTTGTAAGGCACCAGGGCCGAAACAAGCAGGAATTCGTCGCTCCGCGCCGGTGATCGCAGGGCCGGCCCACGGGTCGAATCGCCGGGCAACCGAAATACGCCGGTGCGCACGGGCGGGTAAACGACGCGGGCTTCGATCCCGTAGGCCTGGCGTATCCGCTGCGCCACGAAACGCGATATCGCCCAACTGCCGGGACTGCGTCGGCCGGCCTCCCGGTCCCAGTCGCGCAGGCGGGGCGCCGCCAGCTCGAGCAGGCGGCCGGCCGCTCCTCCCTGGCGGCGGTAGTTCCCCCCCTGGTCGTACAGGTAGCGCATCGGGGTGAAATAATAATTGACGCGCGCGGCCCTCGGGGGCGTCGGCACGCCGTGCGCCACGCAGTGGCTGGTCGCCAAAACCAGGTCGACGGTGGGCTCGATGCGCATCCGCTCGACGGCAGACGGCAGCAAGGGCAGCAGCCAGCGATAGTAGCGCCCTACCCCGGGCAGAAGGCTCAGCGGCGAGGGGCGGATCGAGCGCCGATTGATCGCCTCGCTCAGGCAGTCGGGACGGTAGAAAAGGGTGTAAACGACCGCCTGAGGAAAGAGGCGGACCAGGGCGTCGAGCACCCATTCGCCCCCGCGCATTCCCAGGAGCCAGTCATGGACGAGGGCCACGCGCCGGGAAGCAAGCCGCCGCCGCGCCTCTTCCGGTGTTGCGGCTCCGGAGGCGGGGGTGGTCGGGTGATCAGTCATGGATTCGCTCCGGTCGGCCTGGCGCGGACTGCGTGCGATCCCCAGCGCGGGATTATATGTAAATTCCAAGGGAGGGGGGCTTCCAAGGATGTGGCGAAGGGCGATTTCGTGGTGGCAAACGCTCGGGTACATTCTATATCATTCTACAACCATCGTATTTTATTGACTTCGAAAGAGCAGGGATGAGGATCCGCGGATCTCAACATGGCTTGGCAACAAAGAGGAACTCATGCCGGCGGCGCCGCGCGGCGTGGCTCCTGCTGGCGCTGCTTGCCCTTGGCGGCGCGAGCGCGCCGGCCGCCGATCCCATGTATCCACTGCTCCTCTGGCGCCACAAATCGGTATTCCAGTCGGCGCCCGAACCCCTGGCCGCCGACATCGACCTGGACCGGCGCTACGAGATCGTCCTGACGGCCGCCACGCACTGGGTCGCGGCCATCGAACCCGGCGAGGGCAAAACCCTCTGGAAACGCGACCTGGGCAATTATACGCTGCTGACGCCGGTGACCGGCCATTTCACGCGCAAGGACCGCATCGACGTCGTCGTGGCTTCGACTACGGGAATGATCTTCGTGCTCGACGGGCCGACGGGTCAACCGCTCTACGACAAGCCGATCAGCGTCGGCTTTCCGTTGGGACTGCCGCCGTCCGTTTTCCCCTGGACCGAAGACGCGCCCGAGATCCCCTATCGCGAAGGTTTGCTGCTCTACGATCCTACGGGGCGGCTGGCGGGCTTTCTCATCAACGGGCGCAACGTCCTGGAGACGATTTTCTCATACGACACCGAAGGCGCCCTGTCGGCGCCGGCGGTGGTCGGCGAGACGGGGTTGGCCGCCCCCTCGCCGCACATCGCCTTCGTGACCAACGAGGGCCAGGTGACGGTCTTTTCGGGGCGCGAGCCGGGCAAGGCCGCCCACCTGCAGATGGAGCAGAAGCCGGTGCCGGGGCTGGGTCTGACGCTGGGCGACTACACCGGCGACAAACTCGACGAAATCGCCGTGGCCGACAGCGACGGCTATCTCCACGCAATGGCCGTCCGTCAAAACGCCATGGAGCCGATCTGGGAAGATCCCTCGCCCGGCCTGCCGGTCAAGGTACCCTACCGGTCGATCCTCAAGCCACCGAAGTATCCTTTATGCGCCGTCGATGTCGACAAGGACGGCATCGATGACATCCTCATCCCTTACAACAACGGACTGGCTCTGCTGAGGGGCAACACGGGTTTTTCCTGGTGGAAAACCACCGGTCCGATCCTGAAGGAATATCACCACGGGGGCAACATCCTCAGTCCGCCGGCCGTTTTCATCGGCGGCGACGGGAAGGCCTACGCCGTTTTCAGCGACGACCTGCTCAATGTCGCCATCATCGACCTTGCCGCCGAACAATCCGCGCGCGAGTTCAAGCTGGGCGGGGCGGCCCTACATCACGCCGCTGGTCGGCCCGATCCAGGGCAAGGGCGCCACCGACGTCTTCACCCGGACCCGCACCGACGGGGGCAACACGCTGATCGACCTGGGGATCCAGTTCGACCTGAACTCCCCCCCGTGGCTGGGTCCGCGCGGCGGGGCGACCCGCACGGGCGGGCTCGCGCAGGGCTACACCGCTTACAAGGAAGCGCAGCTCGAACTGCTGCGCCGTCACCTGGACGAGACGATCAAGCAGGCCAAGGATATGGCCCGTCAGGGGAAATGGGCCGAAGCGAGCCAAACCATCGCCACGGGCGTGCTGGCGGCGAGCCCCAGTCACGCCGAAGCCCTCCGCCTCCACCGGTATTATCTTATCCGCGAACATCTGATCCTCATCATTCTGGTCGGCCTGCTGGCGCTGGCCCTACTGGGCTGGCTGGTGTGGGCGGCCTGGCGGATCAGTCGGCGCCTGGTCGTCGAAAACCTGGCGCGGCGCGCGGTGGGCGCCGGCAACCAAGCGCGGGCCGTACGGCTTTATTATCGGCTTTGCCAGTTGTATCCGCGGCGCGGGGCGTATTACGGCCAGTTGGCCGACCTGCTCATCGAACTGAAGCGGCTGGGGGCGGAGGCGGCGCCGATCTACGAGCACGCCCATGCGGCCTTCCCCGGGGAAGACCGCTACCTCAAGGCGCTGGCCACGGCCTATTCGGCCATCCCGCGCTTCGACGAGCCGGCGGCGATCGTCTACAGCGAGATGGCCCGGATCACCAAGAACGCCGGCCCCTGGTTTTTTATTCTCGGCCAGGCGCTGATGAAAATCGGCCGCGACGCCGAAGCGCTCGAAGCCTTCCGCCAGGCCATCGTCCTGCATCACGAAGATCCCCAACTGCCCGTCTACATGAGCGACCTGTTCATCCGGCTGGGCATCACGGCGCCCGAAATCCTGTCGACCCTGGACCGGGTGCTCGACCAGCGCCAGGAGGACCGGGCCTTCCTGCGCACCTATTGCCTGGCTTGCCAGGAGGCGCGCCGCTACGACGACCAGGCGCAGCAGGTCGCCGAATGGCTGCTGGCCCAGGATCCGGCCTCGCCCCCCGCCCACGTGATCCTGGCCACCCGCCTTTTGCAAACGGGACTGCAGAAGGAAGCCATGTTGCACGCCCAGCAGATCCTGCAGGTGGCCCCCAACGACGCCGTCGGCCTGCGCCTGCTGGGTGCGTGTTATGCGGCCGAACACCGGCTCGACAAAACGGCGATGCAGATCTTCGCCAAGGCGCTGCAGGCCAATCCCGACGCCCCCGAGATCCTGATCGCCGTTAGCCACGGCTTCATCCAGGACAAGCGGACCGACCCGGAAGCCTGCGCCATCTACCGCAAGGCCCTGGTTCATAATCCCAACGACGAAACGATCCTCGGGCAACTGGCCGCCATCGCCGCCCGCGAAAACGACGATGACCTGACGATCCGGACCGTCGAACCTTTACTCGAGATGGGCCGCCAATCGCGCGACCTTATCCTCCAACTGGCCAACGCCTACTGCCGCCTGGGGATCGTCGAGGACAAGGCCGAGCCGATCTACCGCGAAGCCCTCAAGCATCAACCCGACCACGCGACGATCCAGGACAACCTGGCCGCCATTTACCTGCGCAAGGGACGCACCGACGCCGAGGCCACGGCGATCTTCGAACTGGTGTACCAGCGCCATCCCGACCGCTTCGACATCGGCTTGCAACTGGTCCGGTGTTATCACGGCGCCGAGCGGCCCGAAAAGGCGCTCGAACTGGGGCGCGGCCTGCAGGCGCTCGAACCCGACAACGCCGACCTGACCAAGCTGCTGGCGTCGGCCTCCGAGCGCGCCGATCAGATGGAGTCGGCCATCGCCGGTTATGAAAGCGTGCTGACCGACCATCCCGACGACCACGAGGCGATCCGCGCCCTGAGTCTGCTGTTCGGGCGCAAACGTCTTTCCGACAACCACGCCATCGAGGTTCACAACCGCGCCATCCAGCTTGAGCCGAACGAGCCGCTCCATTACCTGGCGGCCGCCCGGGCCTATGCCGCGCGCGAAAGCTGGGAGAGCGTCGTGCAGATCGCCCAGCACATGCTGACCCGCCTGCCGGGACAGGTCGGCGAAATCATCGCCCTGCTCGAAAGCCTCGTCGAGGCGGCGCCCAAGGCCTTCCACCTGCGCCGTTACCTGGTCGATTCACTCATCTTCGAGGGGCGCCTGCGCGACGCCCGCCGCCACCTGGGCGAGATCCTCAGCCTGGATGCCGGCCAGGCCGACTACATCCTCGAAGCGCTCGACCGCATCCTGGAAAAGAATCCCAAGGACGCGATGGCCCACCTCGAACGCGGGCGGCTGCTGCTGACCATGGGGCGCGAGCGCGACGCGCGCCGGGCCATCGAGCAGGCCCACCGTTACAATCCCGAAAATGAGGAAATCATCCGCAGCCTCATGACCCTCTACCAGAAAATGCTCGAGAAACGCGACTCGGCCGAAGTGCGTTTCCAGTTGGGGCGCCTGGCGATGCGGATGGACAAATACGACCTGGCGATCTCATGCTTCCAGCAGACCAGCCGCGACTACCGCTGGGAGGGTGAGTCGGTGCGCAGCCTGGGCCGCTGCTTCGTCGCCAAGGGCATGCTCGACCTGGCGCTGCAGGAACTCAAGCGCCTGCCCCTGGAACACGACGTCAAGGAACAACTCTACGAACTGGGCCAGCGCTACGAAGCCGTCCAGGACATCCAGGGAGCGCGCGAGGTCTACAAGCTCATTTTCGCCAGCGACATCACCTTCCGCGACGTGAAGGGGAAACTCGAAACCCTGGCCGAAGCCGGGCAGGCCGGGGCTTTCAACGTCGAGCGGACGGCCATCATCAATTCGCTGTCGGAGGAAGCCAAACGCCGCTACGAACTGGTGCAGGAGCTGGGCCGGGGCTCGATGGGCATCGTCTACAAGGCGCGCGACAACGAACTGGACGAATTCGTCGCCCTCAAGATCCTGCCCGACAACCTGATCCGCAACACCGAGGCGGTGCGGCGCTTTAAACAAGAGGCGCGCAACGCCCGGCGCCTGGCCCACCCCAACATCGTTCGCATTCACGACATCGGCGAGGAGTTGGGACGCAAATACATCTCGATGGAGTTCGTCGAGGGAACCGACCTTAAAAACAAACTGCGCCAGATGCGGCGCAAACTGCCCTTCGCCACGTCGCTGCGCTACGCCCGCCAGATCTGCGAAGCCATGGCCTACGCCCATTCGATCGGCATCGTCCACCGCGACATCAAGCCCGCCAACCTGATGCTGACCAAGGACGATCAGATCAAGGTGACGGACTTCGGCATCGCCAAGATGGTCGAATCCACCCAAGCGAGCGACGCGACCTCCACGGGCCTGATCATCGGCACGCCGCTTTACATGTCGCCCGAGCAGGTCAAGGGCCAGCAGGTCGATCACCGGGCCGATATCTACTCGATCGGCGTGGTCTTTTACGAGATGGCCAGCGGGTATCCGCCCTTCACCGAGGGCGATTTGTCGTATCAGCACCTGTTCGTCGAGCCCAAGCCGCTCAAGGGCGTTCCCGAACCCTTCGCGACGATCGTGATGAAGTGCCTGGCCAAGGAAAAAGACCAGCGGCCGCAGCGCGTTCAGGAAATTCTCGCCGAACTCAACCGAATCGATCCTTCCGAAATCCCCTTCGTCTGAGCGCGTTGGCGCGGCGATCGTCCGCAATCGGCCCGGCAACGCCTTTCCATATCGATAGCACATGCAAACGCAAGACAGCCGGATAATCCGGCGCCGCGTCGCCGAGGCGCGAATAGAACGGCGGCGGGCGATAAAAGCCCCGAGCCTTGGAATTGTGTGCCCGGCAAGGGGGTTTGCGCGATCGAAATCGACCGATTCAACTCGGTATCGGACCAAAACGGCATTGCGCCTCGGCGAAGGCGGGTGTTTACGGAATAACGGCATACGATTGCCGATTGATACGCAACTGCGCCGAAAGGTCTTATTGTGAACCCGTTCACGAGCGAAACACGACAAATGCCCTAGGTGAAGGGCG
>JAMCWS010000368.1 GCA_023480605.1 bacterium | reverse complement strand
TCTGACGCGCCAGGAAACGCAAAGCCTTGTCGACGTCCTGGCGAAGAAATATCCCAAAGTGGTCGAGGGGGTCGTGCCCGAAATCCTGCCCCTCGGCCTCCTGCAAAAGGTGCTTCAGAACCTGCTGCGCGAACAGGTGACCATCCGCGACATGCTGACCATCATCGAGACCATGGCCGAGCGGGCGCCGCAGGTCAAGGACCCCGACCTGTTGACGGAATACGTCCGCCAAGCCCTGGCGCGCCATATTGTCCAGCCCTACCTGGCCGAAAACGGCAAGCTGCCCGTGCTGATTCTCGACCGCGAGATCGAGGAGGCCATCCTGCGCGCTTCGCGCGTGACCGACCAGGGATTCGTCCTGACGCTTGACCCCGATTCGGCCCAACGGGTTCTGGTGGCCATCGAGCAGGCCCTGGGCCGGTGGACGGCGGCCACGCTGGGCACGCCCATCCTGACCTGCCTGCCGGCCTGCCGCGGGCCGTTGCGCAAACTGACCGAAAAATTTTTCAGCCAGCTCGTTATTATCTCGCACAACGAAATTCCGCCCAACATCCAGGTCGAGTCGTTGGGCATCGTGGGGTTGAGCCATGCAACTGCTTAAGTTCTACGGCAGGACCATGAGCGGCACGATGGCCCAGGTGCGCCGGGCGCTGGGACCCGACGCGTTGATACTGGATACGCGCCAGATCGAGCCGGGAAGTCCCGAGGAGCGGCTCAATCCGGGGGCGCGCATCGAGATCCAGGCCGTGCGCGAGACGCCCGCCCAGGGCCGGGCAACGCCCGGCGCCCACCCCGCCGGCCGAACGCTCGACGACGACGGAGCGATCGAGGGCAGTCGCCCGCCGCGGCGACCGGCGACCGGCCGTGACCTTCTGGAAGACCTGGGAATACTTCGTGCGCAAATCACGGAGTTGCTCGATGGGGGCGGCGGGGCGGTTGACCCCGCCGTGACCGGTGGCGGCGAGCGGCTCGACCTGAGCGATTATTATGCCCTTATCGAGCAGGGAGTCGATCACCGCGTCCTCGCGCCGCATCTGCGCCGCTGGCTGGCCTGGCGGACGGCTCCGGTTTCGTTGCGCCGGTTCATCGCCGAACGCAAAGGCGGGGCCGCCGCGCGCATGGAAGGCGAGAGTCTGGCCGAGTGGCTATACCTGACCTGGATGGAGCGCCAGGGAGGGGAGGCGGGCGAGGCGGAGGGTGAAATCGGACGGCCGGCAATGACGGGCCTGGTGGGTCCGACGGGGGCCGGTAAAACGACCACGTTGGCGAAGATGGCGTCAATATACTGTCAAGAAAAGCGTCAAAATGTTGTCATTGTGACGCTCGATACGCTGCGATTCGGCGCCGTCGAACAGTGGCGGCGCACGGCCAAATTGCTGGGAGTCGAATTACAGGAAGTCGTAACTCAAGCAGAATTAACACGTTGCATGGAAACCTGGTCGCGCTACGACTGGATCGGGATCGATACCCCCGGCGGCATGACCCCCGAAAACGAGACCGGCCGGCGGTATGGTTCCATTCTTGCTCAATGTCCACAGATGAAAACACTGCTGCTGCTGCCTGCAACGAATCAAGAAACGGTCAACCGGGAACAAATGGAACGCGGCCGTATGTGGGGAGCCACCGACGTGATCTTCAGTAAACTTGACGAAACTCTCCGCCTGGGCAGCCTGGTCAACCTGACCATGGACGGCAGGTGGAAAGTCGACAGCCTGACCACGGGGCCGCGCGTGCCGCACGATTGGGATCGGGCCGTGCGCCAGACCGTCTGGAGGCGGATTTTCGCCCCCGGACGCCAACGCGACTGCGCCAGAGGGATCGCATGACGAGGACGGAAGCCACACCCATGACAACCCGCCGTCCGCGCATCGCCCCCTGCCTGACCGCCGCGGAGGAAGCGCCCCGCGCTCCCCGGCGGCGCGTGCCCCACGTCATCACCGTCACCAGCGGCAAGGGCGGCGTGGGCAAGACCAACTTTACGGCCAACCTGGGCTGGCAGTTGCGTCAGATCCGGCGCAACGTGATGATCCTCGACGCCGACCTGGGGTTGGCCAACATCGACATCATCCTGGGCTTGACGCCCGATTTCAACCTAAGCCACGTTCTCTCGGGCGAAAAGACGCTGGGCGACATCATCACCCGCGGGCCGGGCGGACTGCGGATTCTGCCGGCCGGATCGGGCCTGCCGGGCGTCACCGACCTGACCGACGCCCAGAAGATGGCGCTGCTTGCCCAGATGGAAGCCCTGGAGCAGGATTTCGACTATTTCCTGATCGATACGGGTGCCGGGATCGCCGGCAACGTCATATACTTCAGCCTGGCCGCCCAGACGATGATCGTCATGGTAACGCCCGAGCCGACATCGCTGACCGACGCCTACGCGCTGGTCAAAGTCCTCTCCCGGGAATACCACCAGCGGCGGTTCAAGGTTGTGGCGAATGAAGTCACCGACGAAGCCGAAGGGCGCGAGGTCTTCCAGAATCTCACCCGGGTCACCGATCGGTTTCTCGACGTCTCGCTCGATTATCTCGGTCACATTCCACACGACCCCAAGCTGCGCAACGCCGTGCGGATGCAACGGCCCTTCTGCGAAGTGTTTCCGGAAGCGCCGGCCGCCCAGGCCATCCGCCGGATCGCGCGCCGGGTCTCAACGCTGCAAAACGATCCTTTGAACAGTGATTTGGGTTTGCTTTGGCGAAATGTGCTCGTCCGCGAAGGGACGGCATGACACGACGGACGGATGCATCCGCCGCTTTGGGGGAGGCGACGGCAACATGACACACGATGAGAGCAGGGCCAAGCATGGATGCACAAGCGGCACCTGGAAGCTGCACCACGCAGGAGGACGCGGAGATGAACGGTTCGCTCACGTATGCGCCGATGGCCAAAATCGCCAAGAACGCGCGGCCGGCCCCGCCACCTGCCGAACCGGCCGCGCCGCGCCCGCCCCGGACCGGACGGCGATCGCCCAATCCCGCGCGGGCGGCCTACGCGGTGGCCTCCAAGTCGAGCCTGGAACAGCGCAATGAGATGATCCTGGAGTATCTGCCGCTGGTCAAATTCATCGCCAGTCGCATCGCCAGCCGCCTGCCCAGCCACATCGAGGTCGGCGACCTGGTCAACTCGGGCATCATCGGCCTGATCGACGCCATCGAAAAGTTCGACGCCTCGCGCAAAATCAAGTTCAAGACCTACGCCGAATTCCGCGTCAAGGGCGCCATTCTGGACGAATTGCGCGCCCTGGACTGGGTCCCCCGCTCCACCCGCCAGAAAGCCTCGCGCCTGGAAAAGGCCTACGCCGAACTCGAGCAACAACTGGGCCGGGCCGCATCCGACGCGGAGATGATGGAATACCTCGGCATAGCGGCCGAGGAGTTCGACGCCCTGGTCAGCGAGGCCCGCGGCGTGGCCCTGATCAGCCTCGACGAACTCCAGGGCGACCACGACGACAATTTCGAACGCAATCTGCTCGAATCCCTGGCCGATCCTGAACACCTTGATCCGGCCCAGAGCCTCAACCTGGACCAGATTTACCGGATCGTGGCCGACACCATCGACCAGTTGCCCGAAAAAGAACGCCTTGTCATTTCGTTATATTATTACGAGGAATTGACGATGAAGGAAATCGGCGAGATTCTCGCCATAACGGAAAGTCGGGTTTCGCAGATACACACCAAGGCGATCCTGCGTTTGCGCGGACGCCTGGCCAAGTTGCTGGATTGGTAAAATGCCCATCTCCGCCCCTCAGGCCGAAGTCGCCGAGCCGCCACCGCTCGTTAATCCGTCCCTCCTCTCGATATGCCAGACGATGGGTTCGGGTCTGGACCTGCCCGAGGTGCTGCGCACGATCCTCGAACTGACGCTGCGCGAGATGCAGGCCCAGGAAGGCTCGATCCTGCTGTTCGACCAGCGCACCGACCGGCTCGAAATGCTCGCCGCCCGGGGCCTGCCCGACGAAATTGTTCAGAAAGGCTACATCCCGCGCAAGGGATCGATCGCCGAATGGGTGATCGAGCACAACCAGCCGCTGGTCCTCAACGAGGAGGCGCGCGGCAAGGATTTCGAACCGGTCGACAACCGTCGCCGCATCGTCTCCTCGATGTGCGTCCCGTTGCGCGTGCGCGGGTCCGTTTTGGGAACGATCAACCTGAACCGCTCGCGCGCGGGATCGGCGTTTTTCGATGACCGCGACCTGGACGCCATGGTGATCCTGGCCAGCCAAGCGGCCGTCGCGATCGAAAACTCGCGCCTGCACCAGACCCTGGTCAAGTCCGAACGGCTGACGGCCATCGGCCAGACCGTCGCCGGCATCTCGCACTGCATCAAGAACATCCTGACGGGCGTGCGCGGCGGCATTTCGCTGGTCGAGATGAGCGCCCAGAACGAAGATTGGACCCTCAATCGCAAGGGGATGGACATCCTGCGGCGCAACGTCGATCGCCTCTCGTCGATCATGCTCGACATGCTCGACTACTCGAAGGAACGCGAGCCGCGCAAGAATCCCGTCCGTGTGCGCGAGCTGCTCGATGAGGTCGCCGGA
The DNA here is from genome assembly GCA_023480605.1 of bacterium. Taxonomy (GTDB): domain Bacteria; phylum Sumerlaeota; class Sumerlaeia; order MVZB01; family MVZB01; genus JAMCWS01. The sequence continues at coordinate 1,975 of JAMCWS010000368.1, read as the reverse complement.
ACGGTTTCCAGCGAGGCCGCCGACCGCAAGATCACCGTCAACATCCGGCCCGGCGACGACGCGTTGACCGTCGATGCCGATGGCCAGCAGATCTATCGTTGCCTGCTCAACCTGATTCTCAACGCCCTGGACGTCACGCCGCAGGGGGGTGAAGTCTGGCTCCACGGCGAACGGCACAAGGCCTCGCGGGCACGGCGCGGCACGGGCGAATCGGCCTCATCCGCTTGGGTCATTCTGCGCGTGGGCGATACGGGGCCGGGCATCAGCGCCGAGCACCGGGCGCTCATCTTCGAGCCCTTCTTTTCGACCAAAGGATCCAAAGGCACCGGCTTGGGCCTGGCCGTCACGGCCAAGATCGTGAAGGAGCACGGCGGCCGTATCGAGGTCGAATCGCCTCCCGGCCAGCCGGCCGTCTTCGCCATCCACCTTCCCGCCTGACCCCCATCCTTCGTGATCGTGTTCGAGACCGTCCGGAAAAACATCGATTACGATTACGGGCCGAATACTGACACTTGGCCATTACGATCACGATTACGATCACGATACGATTGCATGCACGAGCACAAGCGTAGAGGTGCTTATCCCGCATAACTCGCAAGTCGTCCCGCCTTAGCGCGGGATGCGCCTCGCGGCACAAGGCTGTTGCGCGGCAAACGGGTTGGGATTAAGCTCAGTAGTACGATTCCCCTACGGGCGCGGCTCGCAGTCTTGATCGTTGAGTTGGCATGAGGCATGGGACGTTTTTCAAAACTCGAAACCGGGGGCCGGGGGGGTGAACCGGCGCCCGACCGCGACGCCGTCTCCCCGGAATTCCCCTTTACGCCGGCGGCCGGCAAGGACGAACGCGAGGACCTTGACCAGGCCGCGTGCCTGCGCTTGGGCGACGAGGCGCTTTTCCGCAACGATCGCCGCGCCGCGTTGCGCTGGTATTCGCGCGCCATGGACCGCGACAGCCGCGCCGTCGAGGCCTGGGTGGCCATGCTGCGCGTCCTGCTGTTCAAGGGAGACCTGGGCGAGGCGCAAAGCTGGGTTAATCGCGGCCTGACGCTCATCCCCGGTTCGCCCCACCTGCTGGCCCTGCGCGCGGTGCTTTACGCCCGGCGCGGCATGATGCGCCAGGCCATCAACAACTCCGACGCCGTCCTCGAAACGGCCGGCACCGTGCCCCTGGCCCACATGGCCCGCGGCGAGGTGTTGCTGCTGGCCGACAACAAGAACGCCCAGTATTGCTTCGACCAATGCCTCGGCCTGACGCCGCCCGACGACTGGCGCACGCCGCTCATGATCGGCCTCATCCACGAGGATCGGCGCCTGTGGGCGCGGGCTATCCATTATTACGGGATCGCCGCCCAGCGCACCGAGCGCGAGCCGGCCCTGTGGTATCACGTCGGCCTCTGCCGCGCCGAACTGGGTCATGCGGCCCAGGCACGCAAGGCCTTCGAGCAGGCGGGCCAGATCTGCCAGCCGGGCGATCCGTTGCTCCTCAAGCTCAGCCACGCCTCGACCGGTTCGCTCTGGCTGCGCCTGCGCAACCTGTTCCGTTCCGCCTGACCCGGCGTCCATGCGGATATTATAGGTCCTTTACGTCGCTTAGGTCCTTTACCCCGGCCCATGACCCACCCCGAAATCAACTTCACCCCGCCGCTTGCCATCACGCGCCGCCGATTCATGGCCGCCGGCGCGGCCGGCATGGCCGGCGCCGCCCTGGCCGCCGGCGCGGGCGTGGCCGGCTGCGGGCGCCTGTCGGGCGTGGGCGCGGCCACGTTCCGCCCCATCGCCTTGCGCAAAGGAGACCGACCGATGCTTGACCTGGCCGCCCTGCCTAATTTCTGCGCCCACGAACACTGGGGCAGCATCCCGCCCATGATGACGCCCGAGGACAACTTCGTGGCCGACCGCCAGCAGGGCACAACGCCCAGCCGCCGCACGGGGCTCCTCGACCTGCTGCTCGATCCCTACTTCGGCGGCGCGCTGG
>JAMCWS010000408.1 GCA_023480605.1 bacterium | reverse complement strand
CGGCTTCTGGCGCAACTTCATGGCCAGCCCCAGCGACAGCGCCCCAAGCACGGCCGACACCCCCCAGCGCTGGCCGATGATCTCGCCCACCGTGTGACCGGGATCGGTGTAGGAAGGTCCGAACCGGAAGCAGGCCGCGTCGGCCAGGTAGCGCGCGTATTGGCGCCAGAGCGGATCGTTCAGGTGGTATCGCGCCTCGATCGCCGCGCGCACCGGCGGCGGCAACTGCCGGTCGGCGCTGAGCGGCCCCCCCGGAATGGCCCGCATCAGGACGAACGTAAACGTCGCCACGGCCCACGTCAGCGCGGCCAATGTCATAAAAACACGCACGAGAGAAGCGGCGATGCGTAGCGGATGCATGGACGCGAAATCCGGCGGCCCAAGGCATTGGTCGATCACGCGCACGGGCGCAGACGACGATCACGAGTTGACCACAATCCGCGCCGCGAATCCAATTCCTTATTACCGTCCCTTACGCCCGATGGATTCATTCAAGCCGCCGCCATCCGCCAGGGCATGCAGGCCACCTCGATCCGTTCGGTGCGCTCTTCGCCCGGGCCAAGGTGTATGAGCCAGTTGGGCAGAAGGGTCGTCCCCTGGTAGACGCGCTCGAAGCCGTCTTCCGAGGCCGACACGGTTTCGATGGCGGTGCGCCACAGCCGCGCCGGATTGGCCAGCTCGAACCGCACCCGCACGTCCATCCACTCGTCAATCAGTCCGAACACGCGCGTCTCCTCGGTGGCTTCTTCGCCGACCAGGCGGCGGTCGCGCACTTCGCGCCCCTCGACGAAGGGGTAGCGGTCATGGGCGTCGCCGGCCAGCAGGTTGACGTTGAACTCCACTCCCCAGACGGCGTCGATGACCGCGCCCGAGATATTCTTGATGGTGTATACGAAGACAAGCGGCTGGTTGCCGGCCGCCACGTGAAGATGCTTGCTCAGGCGCAGTCCGCGCGGGCCTTCGGCCGTGTCGAGCCGCCCGTCGCGCCGCAGCGATACCATCACCGTCTTGCCGCTCAGTGTCGGGCGATCCTGGTAGGCCTCCGTGACGAAATCGCCGATCTCCCGGTGGCGCATGGCCGCGTAGTCCTCGAACGAGGTCTCGGCCGGGAAGAAATGATCGATCGCGAACAGGCGCCGATAGGTGTCGTAGCGCAACAGCCGCTCCAGCCCCTTCTCCTTGGCGCGTGGGGCGCCGTGGATCGACTCGGCCCCGTCCTGCGTTTCCTGACGGACGACGGCGCCGGCGACCAGACGGTGGTAGGCCTCTTCGCGCCGCGCCAGCGTGTCGGCCAGGTTCAGGTCGCGCGGCTTATAGTTGACCTCCTGCAAAACGCCTCCCAGCCGCGGCGCCACGACCAACCCCCACTGGTCGGTTTCGATGACCAGTTCCTCGTGCGTGTCGGCGTCGTAGTCCAGCCGTTCGATCGTCAGCCACGGGGCGCCCCCGTGCTGGATCTCGCCTAGCAACCGATGGGCGATGTTGAGATTGCGGTGCAGCGCGTGACGCAGATGGGCCAGGTACAGTCCGCCGAAAACGCCGTGCCAGTAAGCGCAATTGCACTGGCCCCGCCAGAGGAATTCCTGGGCGCTGTGCAACGCCTGGTCGGTCGGTTGGGCTTCGATCGCCTTGGCGATTCGCCGGCTGATGTAGAGCATCTTTTTATGTATCTGGTTGCTTTCGGGGTACTTGGCCATGAAGTTGCGCCAGAAGCCGCCGCGAAAAAACGCCCCCACCGCATCCGACAACTGGTGGTTCCGGATTTCTTCTTGCGCGCGCTCATAGCGATGAATCGCCCCGGCCGGCAGAGCCCACTCCATCATTTCGAAGTAACTGGCCGTCGGCAGGTAGATCCGGCCCAAGGGTTCGTGGCTTTCGAGCGCTTCGCGGAAGTGGATCATCGGGAATTCGTCGGCACGCTCTTCGATGACGCTGAAAAAATCCTCCAGCCAGCTGTTCTGATAACAATGGCGGTTGGTTTCGGGCCAGATGCCGAACTTTTCGCCGTCGTCGGCCATGACGGCCAGTAGGGGGCGGTCGGCGGCCGCCGCGAAGCGCCGGATGTATTCGACCGTCTCGGCCGGCGCCTGGAAGGGAATCGTGTAACGAAATTTCTCCAGGATTGGGAATAAAACCACCGAACTGTCCAGTTCGTCGGTGATGTAATAGCCGAAGCACTCGCGCTCGGTCAGGCCCGAGCACTTGAAATGCGTGTCGTCGAGAACGCAGTATTTCACCCCCGCCTCGGCCATCGTGCGCGGCAGGTGAGGCTCCCACACCCGCTCGGCCAGCCACATGCCGACGGGACGCTGCCCCATGTATTTCTCGATCGTGTCGCTCAGTTTGCGGATCTGGCCGACCTTGTCATGGTCGGGGACGATCGGCAGGATAGGTTCATAATAGGCGCCGGTCATGAACTCGATCTGCCCGCGCGCCCCCAGTTCCTTGACCATCTCGATGTATTCGGGGTGGTGCGGGATGAGATAATCGAGCAGGCAGCCGCTGAAATGCATGGCGATGCGGATCTTGGGATGGCGTTCGAGAACCTGAATAAACGGCAGATACGCCAGTTCGAAGGCTTTCTCGAATACCGACTCGAAATTGCCCACGGGCTGATGATTGTGAATGCCGAACAGGAAGTGGCACGTTTGTCCCATGTTTTTTGTCCGATTGAGCGGGTTTGAACGAGTAAACCGACTCATTAATTTTCAAAGGTCGGCGCGCCAAAATCAAGGACTTCGTTCGCCGTCCCGTCTCGCCGGGTGTGTGTCACCTCGATCTTTCAGAGCGGAGCATATCGTTGCTCACACAAAGACACGATGACAAATGGCTCACAAATATATCCACCCTCTCAGTGGGTGACAAGATTGTTCAACTGTCAATATCCACGCAAGCTCGCGCAAAGCCATTTCGCGCAAAGCCATTTTTTTTGCGTCTCCGTGCCTTTGTGTGTAAAGAGTGATGGATTAAAGCCTGTCATTGCCTACCAAAGATTGACTTATCGGGCGTTCGAACATACACTTACCGAGTCGCCGTCCGCCGCGGCTCGGCTGGGGCGGCGCCTGCCTTCGTCCACATGATCGGAGCTTTTGACATGCTTGCCAATGACCGGCCGAATCGTCCATCCATGGACGGCTTTACGCTGATTGAATTACTCGTCGTCGTCAGCATCATTGCCATTCTGGCCTCAATCGCCGTGCCCAACATGATCGAGGCACGCACGCGCGCCAACGTCGCCCGGATGAAGAGCGATCTGCGCAACATGACCACCGCCATCGAGTCTTATCACGTCGACAACAATCACTATCCTTACCGGCGCAGCACACGCCCCTACGCATACATGGCCGAAATTGAAACTCGCCCCGAACATTACTCGGTTCTGACGACCCCCATCGCCTATCTCACCACCGTTTCAGTCGATATCTTTGAGATTCGCATCGGTTCGCCGCTCAACACGGTCGAGTATTACGACCCCGTCCAGACCTCCTGGCTGATCAACTCGCGCCATCCGTTGCGGCCCGAGCGGCGTGTCGATCCGGACCAGGCCGGATGGCTTCTTTTCTCCGTCGGCCCCGATAATTTCATCGGTAAGCTTTACAGCGCCAACGACAACAAGCCCGGCGGCTACCCCAACAGCATCGGCGCGATGGGCACGGTCTTCCGCTCGTACGATCCCACCAACGGCACCATTTCGACGGGCAATATCTACACCGGTTCGCGCGGCGGCATGGACAACGCCGGCGCCATGCTCGAAAGCGCGGTCTTCTGACCGTACCGCCCGTTGCTCGCGGCCTTGATACGCGGGGGCCTCACGCTGGGCGGGCTTCGGCCCCTTCGGCGGCCTGGCAGACGTAAATGTGAGGCTTTAAGTTGACCGCCTTTTCATAATTGGCGGTAACGCTCTGCGCGAAGACCTCGGCCCGCGCCTCCTCGACCAAGGCCACCGCGCAGCCGCCGAATCCCGCCCCCGTCATCCGCGCCCCCAAGCAACCGGCCGCGTCCCGCGCGCAATCCACCATGGCGTTGAGTTCTTGGCACGAAACCTCGTAGTCGTCGCGCAGGCTGGCGTGGCTCGCGTCCAGAAGCCGGCCCAGGGCGCCGATGTCCCCCCGGCGCAAGGCTTCGGCGGCCTTGAGCGTCCGGTCGTCTTCGGTGATGACATGCCGGGCCCGCCGCCGGAAGACGTCCTCCAATTCGCCCTGGCGCGCTTCGAAGGTTGCAACGTCGACGTCGCGCAAGGCCTTGACCCCGAAAAATTTCGCCACCGTTTCGCATTGCAAGCGCCGCTCGTTATAGGCCGAACTGTCGAGCCCCCGGCGCGTGGCCGTGTCGAGGATGACGACGGCAACGCCCGCCGGCAGGGGCGCCGGCTGACAGTCGAGCGAGCGGCAGTCGATCAGCAGCGCGTGCCCCGCTTTCCCGGCGGCCGAGATGAGCTGGTCCATGATGCCGCAATTGACGCCCACCCATTTGTTCTCGGCCCGCTGGCCCAGCAGCGCCATCTTTTTGGGCTCCCAATCGAAACCCGAGACGGCCTGGAAGGCCCGCGCCGTCGCCAATTCCAGCGCCGCCGACGACGACAGCCCCGCGCCGATCGGCACGTCACTGGTGAGCACCCCCTCCCAGCCGGCCAGCGTGTAGCCCGCTTCCTGAAGCACCCACGCCACCCCCTTGAGATACTCCAGCCACTTCGACTGGTTCTTCTGCAATCCCTCCAGCGCGAAGGAATCCCGCTTGTCGAAATCCAGGGAATGGACCGTCACCCGCCGGCCCTGGGCGGGGCGCAACGCGATCCACACCGAGCGGTCGATGGCCATCGGCATCACGAAGCCGTCGTTGTAGTCGGTGTGTTCGCCGATCAGGTTGACCCGTCCCGGCGCACGGACGATCATGGCCGGCTGCCCCGCGAAACGGCTTTTGAAGGCGTCACGGACTTTTTGCTCGAGGTTCATGGCGGATTCCTTTCGCGAGGGCTGATTATCTTCCGGCGGCGCCGGTTTGCTTGTAGTGCACCCCGGGCAGGCGACGCAGGCGATCGGCGGCCTGTTCGGCGGTCAGGTCACGCTGAACTTCGCTCAGCATCTCGTAACCCACGAGGAACTTTTTAACCGTCGCCGAACGGAGCAGCGGCGGATAGTAATGCGCGTGGAGCTGCCAGTGCGCGTAGTCGCCGCCATCCGTCGGCGCGCCGTGCCAACCCATCGAATAGGGAAACGTGGTTTCGAATAAATTGTCATATCGCACGAGCAGGGCCTTCATAATCTCGGCCAGCGCGTCGCGTTCGGAGCCTTCCAACTCGGGCAGGCGCAGCATGTGACGGCGCGGCAGCAGCAGTATCTCGTAGGGCCAGATCGCCCAGAACGGTACCGCCGCCAGCCAGTACTCGTTTTCGACCACCACCCGCTCGCGCCGCCCGCGCTCCAGCTGCTCGTAATCGCACAAGAGCGGCCGGCCGTGCGCGGCGAGGTATTCGCGCTGGCGGGCGTCCTCACGGGCCGGTTCGTTGGGCAGCGCGCTGCCGGCCCAGATCTGGCCGTGCGGATGAGGATTCGAACACCCCATGACCTCGCCTTTGTTCTCGAACACCTGCACCCACCGGTAGGTGGCGCCGAGGTCGACCACCTGTTCGGCCCACAGGTCGATGACTTTGCTTCCGGTTCCATTTCGGCCATGGTAAGGTCGTGGCGCGGTGAGAAGCAGATCACCCGGCAGGTGCCGTGTTCGCTCTCGTACCGCAGCAACGGGTCGCCCGCTTCGGGCGCCGGTGGCACCTCGGGCAACAGGGCGGCAAAGTCATTGGTAAAAACGAACGTGCTTTCGTACACCGGATTAACCGCGTCGCCGGCACGCCGATTACCCGGGCACAGGTAACACTTGGGGTCGTGAACCGGCCGGCGGTCGGGGGCGACCGTCTCCTGCTTGCCCTGCCAGGGACGTTTGGTACGATGAGGCGACACCAGCACCCATTCGCCCGTTAAAAGATTATAACGCCGGTGGGGGTGATCGCTGGGGTCGAATTCCATGTTTCCATCCCGTGACTACATCGGTCCTGGACAAGTCCGCCATACTATGGTCGATCGCATTTCGATTTGCAAGCACGGCACTCGGTGCGCGCCATTGACGGCGCTTTCCGCGCCGCGATGCTACCCCGATCGACGCGCAATATCATTCCACGCGGCGCGGGGATGGTCATCCGAAAAACGGCCGCCGAGGTTTATGCGCGCGAAACGACCGGGGACCCTGACCGGCGCTCTCTCGATCGCCGCGGCGCCAGCCTCGCCAGCGCCGGCGACATCGACATGGTCTACACCGTGCTGACCCAGGGCATGGCCGTGGGTTATTTTCCGGAACTCGTGCTCGATCACCTCATCCCCGCCGCGCGTCTGACCTACGGTTACATGCGTCGGATGGTTTATCAGGCCAATTATTCGGCCTATCGGTTGTTCCTGGCCCGCGGGCTGGCCGGTCGCCCCCGATCCCTGGCGCTGGCCTTGCCGGCCGGCGTGGCGCTGTGCGTGTTGCAGGGCGACG
>JAMCWS010000441.1 GCA_023480605.1 bacterium | reverse complement strand
ACGAACAGAAAGGCGAGCGGCTGGTCGTCCTGCACACGCTGGAGGAGGGGCAGCTCGACGGCCTGCCCGAGCGCCTGGGCAAGTCCGGCCTGCCCAACCTCTGGATCCCCCGGCGCGAGATGTTCTTCCGCATCGACGCCATCCCGCTTCTGGGCTCGGGCAAGCTGGACCTGATGAAAATCAAACAGATCGCGAATGAGAAGACGGGGGCGGGAAAGTAATTTTGCGGGCGGAATCGGGATATTGTAGACTATCCACGGTGTTCAGAATGAGAAGGAGTTTTGACGATGGAATTGGATCTGCCGTTGGATAAGATCGCTGAGCTTTGCCGCCGGTATCGGGTTCACGAGCTTTCCATATTTGGCTCGGCTTTGCGAATGGATTTTCGGCCCGATAGCGACGTGGACCTCCTGGTCGATTTCGAACCGGACGCGGTGATCGGCTTGCTGGATTATTGTGATTTCCAGAACCACCTCTCCGACCTGCTCCAGCGGCGCGCCGATCTCGTATCCAAGGACGGTCTGAAACTTCCGATTCGCGATCATATCCTGGCCACGGCCAAGGTGATCTATGCGCAGTGAAGAACTCTACCTCTATGACATCATCGTCGCGGCCGATGCCGTCATGGACTACATCCGTGGCGTTTCGTGGGAGCGTTTTTCGAGCGAGCCGAGGATGCGCGACGCCATCATCCACAAACTTCAAATCATCGGCGAGGCCGTCTCGCGACTTCCGCCGATTTGAGGCTCCGGCACGTAGATGTCCCCTGCCCTGGACGGCGATGGCGGGTTTTCGCAATGTCGTCGTCCATGAATACTTCGGCGTTAACCTGAAGACCGTCTGGAACACAGCCATTCACGATGTTCCCAGAATCCGGGGATGCATCGCCGACGTGCTCAGAGTGTGTCTAAAAAGCCCTGCAAGGGCGTTCTAACAAAGCCCAGGATGAAGGCGTGTGCGTCGCCGCGTGCGGCGCGCACACGGCGGAGTCCTGGGGCGCATCCGGCATTTCATCGGAGCCCTGTAAGGGCGACCTAATGGCTCCCCGCCGACATTAGGTCGCCCTTACAGGGCTCTGATCCGGGCTTCGGCGGCCCCAGGGCTTCGCTTCGTTCCGCCCTGGGCTATGTAAAGGTCGGCCCTTCAGGCCTTCATAATCAACGTCGTTGACGTTTTTAGACACGCTCTAAGACCTTGAGACAGCATTGGCCCGATGAGCCGGCATGGAGGCCGGCTCTCCGGGTGGTATCCAAGATCAACGGAGCCGCCATTAAGGCGACCCTCCGGTATCTGATCCGCGATTTCGACTTTCTCTTTCCGGCATCCGGGATTTGACATTCCGTGCTCTCCCGCCCATACTTCGGCCTATGTCTATTTTTCAATGCAAAGCGACATTACGCGACGAAGGGGATTTAAACCATGGCGAAGCAGGAAGTCACGAGGATGGTAAGCCGGCGCGATTTCATCAAGACGATCGGCACGGCCGCCGCCGCCGCGGCGGTCGGGCAACTGGGCCTGCCGCGCGAGACCGGGGCCGCCGAGACGGCCGGCGCGGGCGGCAAGCGGCTCCCTAATATCGTATTTATCCTGGCCGACGACCTGGGCTGGCGCGACACATCTCTTTACGGCAGCACCTTCTATCGCTCGCCCCATATTGACGCCCTGGCCCGCCGGGGCATGATGTTCACCGATGCCTATGCCGCCAGTCCTTTCTGCTCGCCCACCCGTGGGAGCATCATGACCGGACTCTGGCCGGCGCGCACCGGCGTCACGTCGGCCGTCTGCCATGTGCCGCAAGATAAACTCGACGCCAGCGTGAAGAAAAAGGGCAATCCGGCTTTCAAGGCCATCGACACCGACAGCGCCACGCGGCTCAAACTCGATTACATCACCCTGGCCGAGGCGCTCAAGACCGCCGGCTACCGCACCGGCCATTTCGGCAAGTGGCATCTGGGGCATCCGCCTTATGATCCCCAACACCAGGGCTTCGACGTCGACGTGCCGCACACCCCGCTGGCTTGGCCGCCCAGTTACATGTCGCCCTGGAAATGGCCCGAGGGGGTCAACATCGATTCCGGCAAACCGGGCGAACACATCGAAGATCGCATGTCGTCCGAGGCGGTCAAGTTCATCAGGGAAAACAAGGACCGGCCGTTCTTCCTCAATTACTGGGCCTTCTCGGTCCACACCCCCTTGGGCGCCAAACCGGAACTGCTCGAAAAATACCGCGGCCTGATCGACCCCGCCAATCCCCAGCGCGACCCGATGATGGCCGCCATGGTCGAGAGTTTTGACGACGCGGTCGGCACGCTCACGAAGACCCTCGACGAACTGGGTCTGACCGACGATACGATCATCATCTTCACCTCCGACAACGGCGGCCTGATGTACGCGGGAGCCGAAAACCTGCCCGCCACCAACAACGCCCCGTTGCGCGGCGGCAAGGGCAACCTGCACGAGGGCGGCACGCGCGAGCCGCTGGTGGTCGTCTGGCCGGGCGTGGTCAAGGGCGGCGCCCGCAGCGGAGAAGTCGTCCAGAGCATCGACTACTACCCCACCATTATCGACATGCTGGGGCTCAAGCCGGCGGCGGAGCAGAAGTTCGACGGCATCAGCATCGTCCCCGCGCTCAAGGGGGGCAAGCTCGACCGCGAAGCCATCTTCTGCCTGTTCCCCCACAACGCCGCCTTCGTCGGTCAGCTCCCCGCCGCCTACGTGCGCAAGGGCGACTGGAAATTGATACGCTACTTCTTCGACGGCGCAAAGCAGGCCGACGGCACTTACGCTCATCGTTACGAATTGTTCGACCTGAAGTGGGACATCGGTGAACGGAACAACCTGGCCGACGAAAAACCCGAACTGGTCAAGAAACTCGACGCGCTGATCGACGGCTATCTCAAGGACAGTGGCGCCGTGCTGCCCGTGCCCAATCCGGATTATGATCCCGTGCTGGGAGCCAAGGTGCCCGACGTCGAAACCTACCAGATGAACAAGGCTTACGCGGAGCCGCTGCCTTTGCCCCCGGCCAACATCATGCCGCCCAAGCCGAAGCCGTAGCCTCGCGCCCGGTCCAGGCAAGGCCGAGATCCATCGAGGTATGCCGTCCGGTCCTCATGGGTCGGGGCGGTTTCTTTTACTACAGGTGGGTAATCGTGATGTTTTTCCAGCGTTTACATTTCTGGATAGATGGCTCCATTGCGAAAGGAAATATTCGTCATGGCATCCGATAATGACTTCCGGTCGGTTTCCCGGCGTGAATTCCTCAAGGCTCTGAGCCTGGGGGCCGCCGCCGCGGCGTTGGGCCCGTTGGGCCTGCCACGCGGGGCCGGCGCGGCCGAGACCGCCGGCGCGGGCGGCAAGCGCCTCCCCAATGTCGTTTTCGTTCTCGCTGACGACCTGGGCTGGCGCGACACCGCCCCCTTCGGCAGCACCTTCTACCGCACGCCGAACATCGACGCGCTCGCCCGGCGCGGCATGATGTTCACCAGCGCCTATGCGGCCAACCCCTATTGCTCGCCCACGCGCGCCAGCATCATGACCGGTCTCTGGCCCGCCCGCCTGGGCATCACCTGGGCCGTCTGCCACGTGCCCAACGTGGTCCTGTCGGCCGGCGTTGAGAAGGGCGCGCGCCCCGAATTCAAGGCCATCGGCACGACCAGCGCCACGCGCCTCAAACTCGAATACACCACCTTGGCCGAATCGCTCAAGGCCGCCGGCTACCGCACGGGCCACTTCGGCAAATGGCACCTGGGCCAGGACCCCTACGATCCCCTGCACCAGGGCTTCGACGTCGATGTGCCCCATTACCCCGGCCCCGGCCCCGCCGGCTCCTACATCGCCCCGTGGAAGTTCCCCCCCGAACTGAACTTCACCGGCCAGCCCGGCGAGCACCTCGAGGACCGAATGTCGGCCGAAGCGGTCAAATTCATCAAGGAAAACAAGGACCGTCCATTCTTCCTCAACTACTGGGCGTTCTCCGTCCACGTTCCCCTCGACGCCAAGCGGGCGCTGATCGATAAATACCGCGGCCTGATCGACCCGGCCGACCACCAGCGCAATCCCGTCATGGCCGCCATGATTGAAAGCCTCGACGATGCCGTCGGCACGCTCGTCAAAACTCTCGACGAGGAGGGCCTGACCGACGACACGATTTTCATCTTCACCTCCGACAACGGCGGCGACATGTATGACCGCATCGAAAACCTGCCGCCCACCAACAACTGGCCGCTGCGCGGCGGCAAGGGCAACATCCACGAGGGCGGCACGCGCATCCCCCTCGTGGTGGTCTGGCCCGACGTGGTCAAGGGCGGCGCGCGCAGCGGCGAGGTCGTCCAGAGCATCGACTACTATCCCACCATCCTCGACATGCTGGGACTCAAGCCGGCCGCCGGCCAGAAGTTCGACGGCGTCAGCGTCGTCCCCGCGCTCAAGGGCGGCACGCTCGGTCGCGAGGCCATCTTCTGCCTGTTTCCGCACAACGGCCCCTGGACCGGCGAGTATCCGTCGGTATATGTGCGCAAGGGCGACTGGAAACTGATTCGTTATTTTTACGGCGGCGAAAAGCAGTCCGACGGTTCTTTCGCCCATCGCTACGAACTCTACAACCTGAAATGGGACATCAGCGAACGCAACAACCTGGCCGGCGAAAAGCCCGAACTGGTCAAGGAACTCGACGCCCTGATCGACGGTTACCTCAAGGACAGCGGCGCCGTGCTGCCCGTGCCCAATCCTAAATACGATCCGGCCGCCGCCGCCGATCTCGTTGATGTCGAAGCCGCGCACATGAACGCCAGCTATGCGGAACCCCTCCCGCTGCCGGCGGCCGGCTTCAAGCCGTCCAAGCCGAAAAAGCGTTAAAGACGGCGGGAAGGCATTTTTTGGGGGGCCGGAATCGATCCGCAGTGATACCTTGGCGTATGCATACGACGAGACGCCATTATTTTTGAATCGAAAGAGGGCTGGTGCAATGACTGAGGAAAAAAATTCGCGGATGTTTTCACGGCGGGATTTCATCAAGGCGCTGAGCGCGGGTGCGGCCGCGGCGGCGCTGGGCGGGCTGAACCTGCGCCGCGCGGCGGCCCAGGCGGCCGGCGCCGGCGGCGCCGGCAAAATGCCCAATGTCATCTTCATTCTGGCCGACGACCTCGGCTGGCGCGACACGGGAGTCTTCGGCAGTTCGTTCTACCGCACCCCCAACGTCGACGCCTTGGCCAAGCGCGCCATGATGTTTACCGACGCTTACGCGGCCAACCCCCTCTGCTCGCCCACCCGCGCCAGCGTCATGACCGGCCTCTGGCCGGCCCGCACCGGCATCACGGCCCCGGCCTGCCACGTGCCGGAGGTCAAACTCGAGCCGACGCTGCCGAAAAAAGGCAACCCGGCCTACAAGGCCATCGGCACGGTCAGCGCCACGCGGCTCAAGCAGGAGTATTTCACCCTGGCCGAGGCGCTCAAGGCCGCCGGCTACCGGACCGGCCATTTCGGCAAGTGGCACCTGGGCATGGAGCCCTACGATCCGCTCCACCAGGGCTTCGACGTCGACGTGCCCCACTGGTGGGGACCCGGCCCGGCCAAGACCTACGTGGCGCCGTGGGCCTTCCCCGCGGAACTGAAATTCACCGGGGCGCCGGGCGAACACCTCGAAGACCGGATGGCCCAGGAGGCGGTGAAATTCCTGCGCGAGAACAAGGACCGTCCGTTCTTCCTCAACTACTGGGCCTTCTCGGTCCACGCCCCCTTCGACGCCAAGAAGGCGCTGATCGAGAAATACCGCGGCATGGTCGATCCCGCCAATCCGCAGCGCAATCCGATGATGGCCGCCATGATCGAAAGCATGGACGACGCCATCGGCACGTTGACCAAAACGCTCGACGAACTCGGCCTGACCGACAACACGATCATCTTTTTCACCGGCGACAACGGCGGCAACATGTACGACCGCGTCGAGGGCCTGCCCCCCACCAACAACTGGCCGTTGCGCGGCGGCAAGGCCAACATCCACGAGGGCGGCACCCGCGAGCCTTTGCTGGTGGTCTGGCCCGGCGTGGTGAACGGCGGCACGCAGTGTCACCAGGTCGTCCAAAGCGTTGATTATTATCCGACGATTCTCGACATGCTGGGCCTCAAGCCCCAGGCCGGCCAGAAGTTCGACGGCATCAGCATCGTGCCCGCCCTCAAGGGCGAGAAACTGGGCCGCGAGGCCATTTTCTGCCTCTTCCCGCACAACACCCCGGCCACCGGCGAACGCCCCTCGGCCTACGTCCGGCGCGGCGACTGGAAGCTGATCCGGTTCTTCTACGAAGGCGAAAAGCAGGCCGACGGCGCCTTCGCCCATCGTTATGAGCTTTACAACCTCAAATACGACCTGGGCGAGCACAACAACCTGGCCGAAGCAAATCCGGAGATGGTCAAGGAACTCGACGCGCTGATCGAAGGATTCCTGAAGGACAGCGGCGCCCTGTTGCCGTCGCAGAATCCTGATTACGATCCGGTCAAGGCCGCCGAGGTGCCCGACCAGGAGCAAATCAACATGG
>JAMCWS010000068.1 GCA_023480605.1 bacterium | reverse complement strand
GGCCTTGACGACGCGCCGATCGATGAAGGCGAAACCGGCGGCCGCCAGTAATCCGCGGCGGATGACTTCGCGCCGGGAGAAATAATCGGTGGTTTGCAGCTTGCGCATGACGGATACCTCGCTTTCCCGGAACTCAATGCCGATACAAAAATTCCTTGGTGTTGACGAGCGCCCAGGCCAGGTCGTTGGCGGCCTGGGTCGAGTCGACGCGCGGGGTCTGAAAATACTTGCCCGCGGCCACCATCTCCTCGGACGTGGGGTAACGCGATAAAATGGTCAGGTAGATCCAGCGGATGAGGGTGTAGCGATTGCCGCCGGCGATGCGCGTCAGGAATTTCATCCGCCAGCCATTCTGGATTTTGCGCTGGATGTGAG
This sequence comes from bacterium, assembly GCA_023480605.1. Classification (GTDB taxonomy): domain Bacteria; phylum Sumerlaeota; class Sumerlaeia; order MVZB01; family MVZB01; genus JAMCWS01. Next base: position 6,184 of record JAMCWS010000068.1, on the reverse strand, counting down.
ACGAATTGAGCATGTGAAGCCGCTGTTCGTCCGAAGGTTGATTATTGCGTTCGGACATGAGGCCCGTGTCGCGCGGCGGGCGGCCGAACATTTCCAGAAACGAACTGGTGATGCTGCCGTCGGCCACATCGACGGCGCGCTGGCCCGCGGGCAGGTAGGTAAACGGCTCGGGGATGGGGCTTTCGTATTCCTCGTCGGAACCGAAAATCTCGCAGAGGGCGTCGATCAGCACCTCGGCATCGAGCCGCCGCACCGGATAGACGGCAAACAGCGCCTCGGCCCCGGGCCCCTTGCTTTGCGGAATCGAGGACTGCTGGTAGGTGCGCGAGTTCAGAATCAAGCGATAAATATGAAGAAGGTCGTAATGGGATTCGACCAATTCCTTTTCCAGGTAGGCCAGCAGCTCGGGGTTCGACGGGGGATTGTCGGGGCGAATGTCATCGGGTTCGTTGATGATGCCGCGCCCGAACAGCCAGGTCCAGATCCGGTTCACGGCGCAGCGCGCGAACCAGGGATTATCCTTGCGGACCAGCCAGTCGGCAAAGGCCAGGCGCGGGTCGGACCCCGGCGGGAAGGTCAGTTTGGCGCCGTCGGGAAGAGTCGCCTGAAGGGTTTGCGTCGTCGCCGGATCGAGGCAGACAATTTCTTCTTTCCATTCGGAGGTATACTTGTAGGCCAGACGCGAAAAAAAGGCTTCCATCTGCGCGCGGCGGTCTTCGGGCCATCCATCGAGGCGGGTGCCCATGAAAGCCAGTGCCACGGCGGCGGCGATGGCGGCGGGCTTACGCCCCTGGATGGCGCGATAGAAATTGACCGGCGGGACGCGAAAGTTGCTGCCGCTCGAGGTGAGTAGTTCGCGCGCGAATTGGTCGTAGGGCATGTTGCGCGCAATGGCCTCGCGGATCCAGTGATGATAAGCCTGCACGGCGTTGGGCCAGAGGTTGATGGGAAACTCGGCCTTGACGCGGAGGATGTCGCACCATTTCATCGCCCAGTAATCGGCGAACTCGCCCCGCCCCAGGAGGGTGTCGATCAGGACGGCGCGCTTGCCGGGCGTGCGGTCCTGGAGGAATTTGTTGACCTCTTGCGGCCCCGGCGGCGTGCCGATGACGTCCAGATAAACTCGGCGGATGAAGACTTCGTCGGAGCAGATCCGGGCCGGCTGAAGGCCTTTGCGATCGAGTCCGGCCACGACGAGTTTATCGATCGTCGTCGCGGGCGGTCCGGCTTCGGCGGTTTCGAAGGGAGCGACGACGCGGCCGGGCGTTTCGGCGGAGGCTGGCGCGGCCGCCGCCGCCAGGCGTGCCCCGACCGCGACCCACAAAGCGAGCAAAGGGATCGTGGCGACCGCTGCGTAAAACGCCGGCGCTTTCGTATCATTTTTAACCATGTTGCTCCACTTCCTTCGCGGGCTGGGCGGTGGCCGGCGGTCGGTTCCAGAGCGCCGCGGGCCGCAACGATCGATACGCACGAATCGAGCAACTAACATGCCACCGCACTGGGTCGGCGGCCGATCCATCGCCGTTTTATTGATTTGAGCGCAATAGCGCCGGTGACGCAAGGATGGCGTGCGCGCCCGACGCCCTCGGGCAAGCCCAAACGACGCCCGCCGCGCGGAACGAGGTTACCATATCGTGCGCAAGTCCGTTCCATTTGGAACGCGCGCGCTTCTTTCCGCCGACAGGCGGATAGGAATGTCATCGATTCTGTTTGACGGCAACGGCCGGGTGATTTACTATACCGTCCGGACGGTATACATACCAATATCATCACACCGCCAAGGACACAACATGGGCCGGCCCAGTTCCAAAAACGCCATTCTCGACGCAGCCGAAGCCATCGTGCTCGAATCGGGCGCCGCGCACCTGACCCTGGATGCCGTGGCCGAACGATCCACGATCAGCAAAGGCGGATTGATTTACCATTTTCCCACAAAGGAAGCCCTTCTCGAAGCGATGATCGGACGCCTGATGGAACGCCATGAACAACTCCGCGACCAGGCCCGCCGGGAGCTAGCGCCCGAACCGTCGAACGAGTTGTTGGTCGAGATTCGGATGCTTCAGAAATTGTCTGAAGCGGATTATCACCTGAGCGCTTCGCTGCTGGCGGTGACGGCGAATCAACCGGAACTGGCGAAGGCATTCCACGAAAAATATCGCCGCCGGTTTCATGATGAGATCATGAACCAGGAACGCTTCGAACGATCGGCGATCCTTTTGTTCGCGGCCGTGGGACTGCATTTCCACGATATGTTCAATATGTCGTTGTTGAATGACGAACAGCGCGGGATGCTCTATGCGGCGCTGCTTCGGCTGGCCCGCGGCGGCGACGCGCTTTGAACGGCCGGCGTGGATCGCGGGCGCCGGCGGCGAGGGCGCCGGCCGCCGCGCTCGGAGTTCATGTCTCGAAATTCCGTTCGGAGTTCAAGCTTCAGCTTGATATCCCGGGATGAAAATTGAACCCCGTTCAGAGTCAAGCTTCAACTTGATATCTAAGTTTCCATATTAAACCACGGAGACACGAAGACACGGAGTTGCGTAAAAGTATCGGTTGACTGCTCCGTGTCTCCGTGCCTCCGTGGTTTATATTCATTCATACAGCGTCCACGCCCTCGGGTCGGCGGCGTTGAGGCCGCTGGGGGCGTAGTAGGCGGTAATGGAGGTCGTCTGGTTGAACTTCACGACGCAGTCGCGATCGACCGGCCGGTCCCACCCGGCGACGGGGCCGAACTCGACGCGGTACTCGCCGCTGGGCAGCCCGGTTACCGTCGCGCCGCTTTCAAGCCAGTCGGCCGTTCCCACCGGTCGCCATCGTGCCCCCTCCGCCACGGCCTCGGGCGGGGCGATCGTCACGGTCAGCGCGCCAACGTCGGGGGCGTACGTTACCACTGTTGTGGTTGTGGTTTCGCGAACGACATTCGCGACCGGGTGGGCCGGATGGACCCAGTGCGGGATTTCGGTCACTTCGATCTCGTATTCACCTGCGGGCAGTTGGGTTTCGACGGTCCCGCCGGCAAGCCAATCCGTCGTTCTCGCGCGCCGCCACCGTGCACCGGCGGCCTCGACCTCTGGCGGTGCGAATGTCACCCGCAGCGCGCCAAGTTTGTCGACGACTTTCGCCAGAAAGGCATCACTGTTGCCGTCCAGGTAAATATCGTAGATCCCCGACATCCAGCCGGGAGAATATGTATATCCGCACACATAAAGATTCCCTGCCTCGTCCTGCGTCAGGACATTTGCGTGATCATTTTGAGTTCCCCCCATGTCGGCCGCCCACACGAGCCGTGCGCCGCCAGGGGCAATTCGAGCCACGAATGCGTCTTCTTTGCCCTTGTTGGTATTTTGGATTTCCCCTGTCATCCAATCGGCCGATTCCGTTCCGCCGGCCACGTAGATATTTCCCGTAATGTCAACCGAGCAAGCTTTGATGATATCTTCGCCGACGCCGCCCAGGTAAGTGGACCACAGTGGGTTGCCATCACTCGACATTTCCATGAGAAACGCGTCTTCGTCACCCGAGTATTCCGTATCGAATCCACCATTAATCCAATTTAGTGAATATGTAACACCAGATATATATATCCGATTTATACTGTCAATGGTAATCCCATTAATTCCGTCATGTTGATCGCCACCGACATAAGTAGACCACAAGTGTGCACCAACTGGGGATAACTTAACGACGAAGCCATCACCTACACCTAAGAAAGGATCAGATAAGCCCGAAAATATTGTGTCGTATCCCCCCAACCCGGCAAAGCCGGAACCAAACAGGATTTCACTTCAAGCCGCCCGCGCGGTTTGAGATAATTCGGCCATACCCCAGGTCGGTGGCCCATCATGGAACTGTTTACCCAACGTCATGCCGACAAAATCGTCGGCGAACTTTCCTGTTTTGACCGTGTGGTCATCAGCGGCACCATCCCAAACATCTGTTATGCCGACGGCATGAGCGGTTACCTGCGTTTCAAGGGCATTCGCATTTTCGACTACACGAAATGGGCCGAACCGCTGCGCGAACAGATCCGCACCAACGCCCAGCGTCTGGCCCAGGAAGCCGGCCTGGAAATCGAGTTCCTTAAGCGCTGCGATGAACGCAAGGAGGCGATGGTGCGCGAGAAGCTTGTCCAACGCGGCACGCAAGAAGGCTTGGTCTGCATCTTCTCGGCCATGGAGGCCTGCTCCAGCTACACGCCCTGGCACGACAAAAAGACCGGACGAACCTTCCTCAAGGGCGACAGCGGCAAGTGCCTGCACTACTACTTCTACTTCATCGACCGCGACCTGGGACTGTGTTACCTGCGCGTGCCCACTTGGGCGCCCTTCCGCCTGCAATTCTACTACAACGGCCACAACGCCCTGGTCGCGGCGCTGGGCAAGCGCCCGATTGCGCATACCATGCTGGATAACGCATTCATCCACATCGGCGATTGGGACAAGGCCCAGAAGCTTGCCGACACGGTGGCGGTGGAGAAGCTCCACCGCAAGCTGGATCAATACGCCCGGCGCTTCTGCCCGCCCATCGCGCTCTTCCCCGACGGCTACCACTGGAGCCTGATGCAGGTGGAGTATGCGACCGATATTGTCTTTCGCCGCCGCGAGGATCTTGCCCCCCTCTATGAAGCCCTGACGCGCACGGCGGTGACCGCGGTTAAGGCTGAACACGTCGCCACCTTCCTGGGCCGCAAGCTCCATGGTAACTTCGAGGGCGAGACGGGCAGCCGTTTCGAGACCCGTATCCAAGGCACCTGCATCAAGCACCACATGGCCGAGGTCGCCATCAAGATGTATGACAAGGGCGGCCTGATTCTGCGCATCGAGACGACGGCAAACGACGTGACATTCTTCAAACACCACCGTCGGGTGGAACACAAGGATGGCTCCTGGGAAATGAAGACCGCCGCTTTGAAGAAGTCGATTTACAGCCTGCCAGCGCTGCTGGAGTTGATGTGGGCTTCTAACCGGCGCTACCTGGAGTTCATCTCGACCCTGGACGACCCCACTGCGGGCCTGCACGACTTGGAAAAAATTGCCCGTCCCGCGCGCGACGGCGAGCGCTCGCTGCCGGGCTTCAACCTGTTCGACGGCGAGGATCTGGATCTGTTTCTGGCACTGGTGCGCGGCGAGTTCAACATCAGCGGGATGTGCAATCGCAGTCTGCGGACGTTGCTGGATAAAAGCGGCCCGCAGGTCTCGCGGGTTTTCAAAAAGCTGCGGGTTCACGGTCTGATCAAGAAGGCGGGGCGTTGTTACAAATACTACCTGACGGCCCTGGGCCGACGCGTCACCGCCACAGCGCTCCGCCTGCGCGAAACGGTAATCATTCCCTCGCTGTGTAGTACTCTGGCGTGAGGTGTAGCTTTTTGTGCCCATTTTACACACAATTACAGTGCTAAGAGACTAATACTCAATCCGATGAATATGTTCCACCAACTGCATAAACATCGCCAGATTGATCAACGGTAATTCCAAAACAATAATCCGTGCTATAACCGCCAATATACGTTGACCATAGGAATGTTCCATCGTTGGACAATTTCGCCACAAAACCATCCATTGCCTCATAATTCGTGCCATTAGGATGATATGTCGTATTATACCCGCCTGAAATCCAATCGGCCGAAAATGTCCACCCGCCCACATAAATATTCCCGACCTCGTCAAGTGCTATGGTTTGCGCTCGATCATCAAATTTTCCACCCAAATACGATGACATATGGGAACGCCATCATTCGTGAGTTTCATCACGAAAGCGTCTGGAAAATATTCATCATAATTTGCCGGTCCATAACTCGTGTCCATATTCGTGTCGAAACCACCTGAAATCCCGCCTTCCGAATTTGTAAAGCCGGCGATATAAATATTACATTGGAGTCCAATGCGATGCATTGTGCGCAGTCATCAACATCGCCCCCAAGATAAGTCGACCACAAGTGTTGACCTGAAGAATTAAATTTTGATAAAATAATATCACCGCCATTTGTGAAACCATAACTCCCCATTCCATTAAAAGATATATCATATCCACCCCTCACCCAACCAGACGAAGTCGTCACTCCTGTTACGTAAATATTTCCCGAAGTATCCGTAGCTACTGCATAGGCAAGTTCGTTGTAAATACCTCCAAGATAAGTCGACCATGAGGTTCCCAAACCGCTATTGATATTAGACGCTGATACAGTTCG
>JAMCWS010000324.1 GCA_023480605.1 bacterium | reverse complement strand
CGATGATCTTTTCCACGATGCTCTGGGGCGCGGGGGAGTAGTGCGAAAATTCCATCGAGCTGGACGCGCGCCCCTGGGTCTGCGAGCGCAGGTCGGTCGTGTAACCGAACATCTCGCCCAGGGGGGCGGTGGCGGTGACGATCTGGAGATTGCCGCGCGCGCGCATCTCGGCGATGTGCGCGCGGCGCTGCTGAAGGCCGCCGACGACCGCGCCCTGGTATTCCTCGGGCGTGGTGACCTCGACTTTCATGATCGGCTCGAGCAGGACCGGCGCGGCGCGGCGGCAGCCTTCCTTGAACGCCATCGAGCCGGCGATGTGGAAGGCCAGTTCGGAAGAGTCGACCGCGTGGAAGGAGCCGTCATAAACGGTGACGCGCACGTCGACGACGGGGAAGCCGGCCAGGGTGCCGTTGTTCATCGCCTCGATGACGCCCTTCTCGATGGCGGGGATGTATTCGCGCGGGATGACGCCGCCGATCACCTCGCTATTGAATTCGAAACCGTTGCCCGGCTCCATCGGCTCCAGGCGCAGCCAGCAATGGCCGTATTGGCCGCGGCCGCCCGACTGGCGGACGAAGCGCCCCTCCACCTCGACTTTTTTGGTGATCGTTTCGCGATAAGCCACCTGCGGCTGGCCGACGTTGGCGCTGACGTTGAACTCGCGCCGGAGACGGTCGACGATGATGTCCAGGTGCAACTCGCCCATGCCGGAGATGATCGTCTGGTTGGTTTCCTTGTCGACCTTGACGTGGAAGGTGGGATCCTCGTCGGCCAGGCGGGCCAGTGCGGCGGCCATCCGTTCCTGATCGTTGCGCGTCTTGGGTTCGATGGCGATGGAGATGACAGGTTCGGGGAAACTCATCGCCTCGAGGATGATCGGGTGATCGTGATCGCTCAGCGTGTCGCCGGTGGTGGTGTGCTTGAAGCCGATGATGGCGGCGATGTCGCCGGTGGAGATGTCCTCGATCTGCTCGCGGTCGTTGGCGTGCATGAGCAGGATGCGGCCGACGCGCTCGTTGACGTCGCGGGTGCTGTTGTGGATATAGCTGCCGCTCTTGAGCCGGCCCGAATAGACGCGGATGTAAGTGAGTTTGCCCACGTGGGGGTCGCTCATGATTTTGAAGGCCAGGGCGGCGAAGGGTTCCTTGTCGCTCGGTTTGCGCGAGATGATCGTGACGGGCTCGTGCGGCAGGGCGCCCTGGATGGCATCGACGTCGGCGGGCGACGGCAGGTAATAGACGACGGCGTCGAGCAGTTGCTGCACGCCCTTGTTGCGGAAGGCGGTGCCGCACAGGACGGGCGTGATGTTGCAGGCGATGGTGGCCTTGCGGATCATCTGGCGCAGTTCGGCCGCTTCGAAGGCGTGGTTGTCGAGGTAGCGCTCGGCGAAGGCGTCGTCGTATTCGGCCAGCGATTCGAGCATTTTCTCCCGCCACCGTTCGGCCGTTTCCTTCACGTCGTCGGGGATGGGGCCGTCGGTGAAGGTACGGCCGCGGTCGGTGGCGTCGACCACCGCGGGCCAGACGCGCGACTTCATTTCGACCAGGTCGATGATGCCGCGGAAGTCGTCTTCGGCGCCGATGGGGATCTGGAGGGGAACGGGATGGGCGTGCAAACGCTCGCGCATCATCTGGATGCAGTTGAAGTAGTCGGCGCCGATGCGGTCCATCTTGTTGACGAAGGCCAGGCGCGGGGTGCGGTAGCGCTCGGCCTGGCGCCAGACGGTTTCGCTCTGCGGCTCGACGCCGCCGACCGCGCAGAACAGGGCGATTGCGCCGTCAAGGACACGTATCGAACGCTCGACCTCAACGGTGAAATCGACGTGGCCGGGGGTATCGATGATGTTGATGCAGTGGTCCTTCCAGAAGGTCTGCGTGGCCGCCGAGGTGATCGTGATGCCGCGCTCCTGCTCCTGTTCCATCCAGTCCATCGTGGCGGTGCCCTCGTGAACCTCGCCCAGCTTGTAAGAGCGGCCGGTGAAGAAGAGGATGCGCTCGGTGGTGGTCGTCTTGCCCGCGTCGATGTGGGCCATGATGCCGATGTTGCGGACTCTGTCGAGGGCGAACTTGCGCGTCATGTTGTTTATCCTTGTGTCATACATTGTATGTAAATCCAGAAAAAAGAAATTAGCCACGAAAACACGCGAAAACACACGAAATACCATTCAATCGATGGAGGCTATCCCACCTATCGGGTAAATGGCATATCGTTCCCAAGGCCGGGTATGCCCATGCATTTCGTCTCGACTCGTGGCTCCTCATGCGGTTTACGACAATTCCCTCCGCGTCTCCGCGTCTCGGCGTCTCGTCGATGAATTCAACCGGTGTTCTTAAAATAATCATCGCGATCCTCCGCGCCGCACGGGCAGGAGACGGACACACGCTTCCATAGATTACCAGATGCCGGGCTGGTTTGCAAATCAAAGAGGATGGACTTTGAAAAGCGGCAAGGCAGACCGGAGATTGGGGCACGAAAAGGCCCTGCGGGCGCGTAGAAAACGGAATCAGGGGCCGGATATGACCGGAAATTTGGCGGCGGTCCGTCCGGCGGGCGGATTGGCGCATTCCGGCGGCGGAACGGCGATCCGGTTTGTCAAACGGCATGCGATGAATCGGTGGACGAAAAAAGGGCCGGACGCGCCGGCCCTTGCGAATGCCCGCCGTTTAATTCACCGGGCGGGTTTTACCACCGGTAGTGCGCGAAGGCCTTGTTGGCTTCGGCCATGCGGTGGACATCTTCGCGTTTCTTGATGGCGACGCCGGTTTTGTTGAAGGCGTCGGCCAGTTCGTTGGCCAGGCGGTCTTCCATGTACTTTTCGCCGCGGCCGCGCGCGGCGTCGAGAATCCAGCGGATCGCCAGCGCCTGGCGCCGTTCAGGGCGGACTTCGATCGGCACCTGATAGTTGGCGCCGCCGACGCGCCGGCTCTTGACTTCGACGACGGGCTTGACGTTTTCCAAGGCCTGGGCGAAGGCTTCGAGCGGCGCGGTCTCCTGCTTGAGGCGGCTGATCATCTTGTCGATGGCGCCGTAGAAAATCCGCTCGGCGGTGCTTTTCTTGCCCGAATGCATCAGGCAGTTGACGAACTTGGTGACCAGTTCGCTGTTGAGCCGACGGTCGGGCTTGATCTCCCGGACCAGGCTGCCTTTTTTCTTGCGACTCATGAATCGATCCTCTTGCGCTAGACCGTTGCGTTATGGGATTGGACCGGGACGTCGGCCGCTCGCGCCGAAGCCGCCGGACCGACTTTACTTGGGCCGCTTGGCGCCGTATTTCGACCGGCTCTTTTTGCGGTTGGCCACCCCCTGGGTGTCGAGCACGCCACGGATGATGTGGTAACGGATGCCGGGCAGATCCTTCACGCGGCCGCCGCGAATCAACACGATCGAGTGTTCCTGGAGATTGTGGCCTTCGCCGGGAATGTAGGCGGTGACTTCCTGGCCGTTGGTAAGGCGCACGCGAGCCACCTTGCGCAGGGCCGAATTGGGCTTCTTGGGTGTTGCCGTGTAGACGCGGGTGCACACGCCGCGTTTTTCGGGGCATGCCTGCAGGGCCGGAACCTTGTTCTTTTTGACGACCTGGGCGCGCGACTTGCGGACGAGTTGATTGATCGTCGGCATTCTAATAAGCCTGCTTTCCACTTGTGAATTCAATGCCCCGGGGAACCGTTCCAGAACCGGGGCCGCATCCCGGGGCGGGCACGGACGAATCTCAGTCAGTCCACGGGTGCCCACAAAAGGATCTATTAAAAGGAGGATCGGGGCATAAGTCAAGACGAAAAAAGCGCCTGGCGAACGGGCGAACGGAGCCTCGATCATTCATCATATCCATGAATTCCCAATGTCAAGAGCTGAAGTGGTTCAATGAGCGCGATGGCTTTAATTACAATCACGATCACAAGAACGAGCACGAGAATACGCGCGATGGGTTGCGGGGCGGCGAGGTAGCTGTCGACAAGAATCGGACGAAATGCTAAGTTGCGGTAGATTGGGGGCTTGGCACACCATGCGGCTCGAGGGGCCGCCCGCCGAAGGGATTTGATGGTCATGTTCGACATCCGACTGCTGCGCGAAAACGAAGCACACCTGCGCGAGGCCTGCGCCGCCAAACGGGCCACGGTCGATCTGGACCGCCTGATCGAACTGGACCAAAAACGGCGCGATCTGACCCGCCGGATCAACGACCTCAACACCGAGCGCAACACGGCCAGCAAGTCCATCGGCCAAAAAATCAAGGCCGGCGAGGACGCCGAAGCGGCCAAGGCCGCCGTGCGCCGCCTGGGCGAGGAGATCGCCGCGGCCGAGGAAGCCCAGCGCGCGGTGAATGCCGATTTCGAGGCCCTGGCCCTGACCGTGCCCAATCCGCCCCACGCCACCACGCCGGTGGGACGCGGCGAGGAAGACAACCAGGTCGTCGGCCACTGGGGCGAAAAGCCGGCGTTCGCCTTCACGCCCAAGCCGCACTGGGAACTGGGCGAAACGCTGGGAATCCTCGACTTGCCGCGCGCGACGAAGATCGCCGGCTCGGGCTTTTATGTGCTGCGTGGGGCGGGCGCGCGCCTGGAGCGCGCCCTCATCAACTGGTTTATCGACGTCCACGTGCGCGAGTTCGGCTGCGTCGAGGTTCTGCCGCCCCACCTGGTCAACTCGCCGACGATGACGGGCACCGGGCAACTCCCCAAGATGGCCGACGACATGTATCGCGTCGAGGGTGAAGACTTCTGGCTCATCCCGACGGCCGAGGTGCCGGTGACCAACCTTTACGCGGGCGAGATCATCGAAGGCGAACGCCTGCCGATCTACCACTGCGCCTTCACCCCCTGCTTCCGCAAGGAGGCGGGCAGCTACGGCAAGGAAGTGCGCGGCATCACGCGCGTCCACCAGTTCGACAAGGTCGAGATCGTCAAGTTCGTGCGCCCCGAGGCCAGCTACGACGAGCACGAGCGGCTCTTGCGGCAGGCGCAGACGCTGCTCGAACGGCTGGGGCTGGCCTATCGCACCGTGTTACTCTGCTCGGCGGACATCAGCTTCGCCGCGGCCAAGTGCTACGACCTGGAAGTCTGGGCGCCCGGCATGGACCGCTGGCTCGAGGTCAGCTCATGCTCGAACTTCGAGGATTTCCAAGCGCGGCGCGCCGGCATCCGATACCGGCCCGGCGCGAAAGAGAAACCGGCCTTCCTGCACACGCTAAACGGCTCGGGCCTGGCCCTGCCGCGCACGGTCATCGCCCTCCTCGAAACCTACCAGCAGAAGGACGGCACAATCGTCGTGCCCGAAGTGCTCCGGCCCTTTATGGGGTGCGAGGTGATTAAATAAGGCTTCAGGCGTCAGGCTTCAGGCTGGAGGAGTGAAAACCGAAGGGATTTTTAGTTATCGTGATCGTGATCGTGATCGTGATCGTAATCGGTTGTTTTTCAGATTCCCGTCGGCATTACGCTTACAGTTTGAAAATCGATTACGATCACGATCACGATCACGATCACGATCACGATAACGAAATCACAGGGACGATATAAAACGTAAACGGACTATGAATCTCCGGCCTCCAGCCTCCAGCCCCCAGCCTCGATGGACCCGCAAGCTCTGGCCGAAATTGTTGCTCCTGGCGGGGGCGCTGGTGGTGGGGCTGGGGCTGGCCGAGACCGCCTACCGGATCTACACCAACGCCAAGTATTCGTATCAGCGCGCCCACTACACGCACAAGTTCTGGCAATTGGTGGATGGACCGGAAGTCTACCGGATGCGGCCGGGCGCGCGCGGGTTCAACCGGCTCGCGGAGGACTCGCCGACCACCTGGACTTACGCCATTAACGCGCAGGATTTCCGCGGACGGACGCTGAGTTCCAAGCGCCCCGGCGTGCGCCGGATCATCTTTCTGGGCGACTCCTATGCCTTCGGCTGGGGGCTCTCCGAAGGGCAGCCGCCCTTCCCGGCCGTCGTCGAACGCATTCTTAACTCGGACGCGCCGACGACGCGCGCCGAGGTCATGAACGCCGCCGTCCCCGGCTACAACACGCGCCAGCAGTGCGACCTGCTGGCCGACCTTATTCCGCGGTACCGGCCCGACGCCGTCGTGCTGACCTACGTCATGAACGACGCCGAGCCGATGGCCGGGTCGCTGAACATCCCGATCCCACCGCGCCTGCTTTATGCTCATTGCCGCCTCTGGCTGCCCGAACGGGTGGGGGAGATCCTGAATGCGCGTATCTTCGGGCCGCTGCTGGGCCGGCCGTTTTTTTTTACGATCCACAAAAGCTACCACGACTTCGCATACCTGAAGGGCTTCGCGCCGGGCAGTCCCAAGTGGCGCGACGCGCGCGCGGCCCTGGCCGACGCGGCCGCCCTCTGCCGCCGGCGCGGCATCCCGCTGCTGCTCGTCATCCTGCCCGACTTCTTTTTTCCCTTCGATCGCAACTACCCTTACGCGTCCATCGACGAAACCGTCCGCGGCTGGGGGCGCGATCTGAAAATCCCGACCCTGGACCTGCTACCCGACTTCATGGGCACGCCGCCCGGCCGCTATCGCCTCGCCGACGGCCACCCCAACGCCCCGGCCCACGAAAAAATCGGCAAGGCGATCGCC
>JAMCWS010000334.1:288-6585 GCA_023480605.1 bacterium | reverse complement strand
TATCAGAATCCGTGCCAAAATCAAGGACTTTCTGCAATGCGAATCCTCCGCCCGCAGCTCCGGCCCGCCTCAAGCTTGAGCTAAAAAGGGTTATCCGGTATCAGGAGGCCAAACTGCGGAATTGCTGGATCGGGGCGACTCGGCGGCGATATGCGCTTCGCGATTGGTTGGACAAGCGGATTTATTGATCAAAATGATCATCCTCATCCATCCGGTGGCCTGTTTTTGATGATGAAACATGCGATACGCCCACGTTTCGGCCTGCACCAAGCTGACGCTTGAACTCCCAACGGGGTTTTCGGCATCATGGATGCGGTTCTACCGCGCCGTGCGGCTTCGCGGCCAAATCGCTTTCGAGAGGATGGACTCGCATGGCGGTGACCCGCCCTCTGACTCACCGGTCAACACCACCCCGACGGGCAGGCGCATCATGACCAAATCACTCAACCGCCGAACCGGCGCCGCGCCCCTTGCCCGGACCCACGCCGCCAGCCGGCTGGGCATCGCGCTTGCGGCTGGGGCGCTGCTGGCCCTGACCGCCGCCGGATGCCAGGGCGACCTGCGCGCCAAGCGGCGCGCCGCCGGCGAGGCGGCGATCAACATCGGCGCCACACCCCGCTCGCTCGATCCCTCGCTGGCCACCGACGTCGCCTCGGCCCGGGCGGTCAACTGCCTCATGCGCGGCCTTACCACCCTCGACGACCAGGGCAATCCGCGCCCCGAACTGGCCGAAAGCTGGACGGTCAGCTCCGACGGCCGAGTCTGGGAATTCAAGCTGCGCCCGGCCTGCTGGAGCAACGGTGAGCCGATCACGGCGAACGATTACGTCCATGCCTGGACGCGGCGGATGCTCAATCCCGCCTTCGGCGCCGAATACGCCTACATGCTGTTTTACGTCGCGGGGGCGCGGGCGTTCTTCGAGAACCAGGCCCTGGGGCCGGCCAGCGTCGGCGTCGAGGCGCCCGCGCCCGACCGCCTGCGCGTGCGCCTGGCCGCCCCCACCCCTTACTTCCTCCAACTGACGGCCCACCAGAGCTATTACCCCGTCTGCGCCCGCGTCGACCAGGCGAATCAGGGTTGGGCCCAGCGGCCGGAAACCTATGTGGCCAGCGGCCCCTTTACGATCGAGCACTACACGCCCGGCGACGAACTGGCGGTCGTCCGCAACCCCCGCTATTGGGACGCCGCGCACGTCGCGCTGCGCCGGCTGACGCTGCGAATGATCGAGCGCGAATCCACCGCCCGGATCGCCTTCGACAACGGCGAAATCGACGGCACCGACACGGTGCCGCGCGCCGACCTCGCCCAGTTGCGCGGCCGCCCCGAACTGCGTTTCTCGCCCCAGTTCGCCACGTATTACGTCGCCATCAACTGCCAGCGGCCGGTCCTGCGCGAAGTGCGCGTGCGGCGCGCCCTCGCCCTGGCCATCGACCGCCGGGCCATCGTCGCCAACGTTACGCGCGCCGGCGAAACCCCCGCTTTCGGCATGGTGCCCCCCGCGCTGTGGTCCAAGCCTCCCGACGCCACGTTTAAGGACGGCGCCTATGACGCCGCCCGCCGCCTGCTGGCCGAGGCCGGCTATCCCGGCGGCCGGGGCTTGCCCGAACTGCGTTATATTTTTAACACCAACGAAGGCCATCGCCAGATCGCCCAGGTGCTGCAAGAGACTTGGCAGCGCGAACTGGGCGTGCGGATCTCGGCCGAGGAACAGGAATTCAAGGTGACGATCGACAACCGCCGCGAGGGCAACTTCGACCTGGCGCGCGCCGGCTGGGTGGGCGATTTCAAGGACCCCCTGACTTTCCTCGAGATTTTCGACTCCAAGAGCGAAAACAACGATTCCCACTGGGCCGATCCGAAGTATGACGCCCTGCTGGCCGCCTGCCGCGCCGAGGCCGATCCGGCCCGCCGCGAACGGCTGCTGCTGGAAGCCGGGTCTTATCTCATGCAACAAATGCCCGCCATTCCGATCTATTACAATACAAGCCCATACCTGGCGACACCGGAGATCGAAGGCTACGTCATCAATCCGATGGGGATGTTCGACCCGGCCCGTCTGGCCTGGAAGCCGCCGGCGCGGAGATCGTGAACCCGGAAACGGCATTTTTTAACCACGAAATGACACGAAATGACACGAAATATTGCATTAACGAGCGAGAACAGGTTCGCCCGGCGGATGCAGGCCTCACTTTATGCGGATCATTGAATTTTGTGTTCTTTCGTGTTTTTTCGTGGCTAATCATTTTTGGACTGAATTGGCATCGCGCTCGTGCTTGTGGTCGTGATCACAATCGAACCCGGATGGGGAGCCGCCTCGATGCTCTACCTTGACCTCCTCATGACGCTCGCCATCGTTCTCGTGTTGACTTTCGGCTACGAGCCGACCTCGCCGCGCGCGCTGGCGCTGGCGCTGGTCGCCGGAGTGGGGGTGCTGGTCGCCGCCCATTTCATCCTGGCGTGGCTGCTGGGGCGCATGGGAAATATCCTGACGGGCATGAGCGAACGCAGGCGCCTGCCTTCGCGCCGCCGGATGATCCGCCTGGGCGACATGCGCACGACGGCCGAACGGCGGCTCGATTCGCTCGCCGACGACGCACTGCGCGCCTGGATCGAGACTCACCCGGCCGACACCCTGGCCAGCGAGATCCTTTGCGAGCGCCTGCGCCGCGCCGGCCGCTGGGACGAGTTGGCCCGCGAGATGCAGTACCTGCTGGCGGTGGCCGGCACGACCGAGAACGCGGACGCCGTTCCCGCGCGCCGGACCGAGCGGCCGACACCGGCGGCCGCGCGCCTGTGCATCGAAGAAAAATGCACCCTCTACCACCGCTTGGCCGACCTTTACCTGGAACGCCTGCACCGGCCCGACCGCGCCCGCGAGACGCTGGCCGCCCTGGTGGCCGAGTTCCCCCGTCACTACCAGGCCACGCTGGCCCGCCGGCGGCTCGAAAGCCTCGCGGCGGCCGGACCGGGGCGCGCCGGCGAAACGCCGGATACGCCGCCTCGAAAGGGCGGTCCGGAGCGAATGGCGGATGGCGAATAACAGGCGAAAATCGGGGCCGGTTGCGGGCACTCGAAAAATCGCCGCGGCGACAGTGCCCGAAAGCCCGCGGCGGCGACCCGCGCGATGGGGAGCCAGGCAATTGCGCGGGATTGTGAAATTATTTCATACATATTTGATTTAGATTGAGTTGCGTCACCACCCAAACGGGTCTTTTGCTTGACAAAAGTGTGAAAAAAAAGTCTAATGGATGGGTGATTTGGGTTTTGGCGAGGCGAGTTGAATGCCTTCGCGCCTAAAACGAGGCCGGGAAGGCGTTAGAAATGCCCGCTAAAGGATTTTTGCAAGAAAAGACGACTCGAACCATGTCTCGAATGCCGCTCCACGCCGTCTAGCGCCCGTTCCGGGCGCGGCATCCGCCACCGGCTCCGCCGCCGGCTCCTTCCGAGGCATTTTACGCCGCGCCCATGTTGATTGGCTGACCCGTTCACCCGCTGAGTTCGCGTTTTCAGGAAAAGGCACGCACATGAGCACAGAAATGGGGCATCTCGATCCGGACGCCAAGCCGGCCCGCAAGACCCACGCCTATACCGCCAAAGATATCAAGGTTCTCGAAGGCCGCGACGCCGTGCGCACCCGCCCGGCGATGTATATCAGCAACACCGGCGCCCTGGGCCTCCATCACCTCGTTTACGAAGTCATCGACAACTCGATCGACGAAGCCATGGCCGGCGTTTGCAACAAGATCGACGTGACGATTCATTACGACAACTCGATCTCGATCACCGACAACGGCCGCGGCATCCCCATCGAGCCCCATGCCGACCCCAACATGAAGGGCCGCTCGACGCTCGAAGTCGTCCTGACCATCCTGCACGCCGGCGGCAAGTTCGACAACGAGGCCTACCAATATTCCGCCGGCCTGCACGGCGTTGGCGTTTCGGTCGTCAACTTCCTCTCGGAGTGGCTCGAAGCCGAGGTCAAGCGCGATGGCGGCATCTACACGATGCGCTTCGAGCGCGGCCTGGCCAAGGGCAAGCTCGAGCAAATCGGCACGACCAAGAAAACCGGCACGACGATCCGTTTCAAACCCGATCCCGAGATTTTCGAGAGCATCGACTTCAACTTCGACACGCTGGCGGCCCGGTTCCGCGAACTGGCCTTCCTCAACGCCGGCATCCGCATCGCGCTGGCCGACGAGCGCACCGGCAAGGATCACGTCTGGTCGTTCAAGGGCGGCGTGGTCGAGTTCATCAAGAACCTCAACGCCAACAAGCATGTCATCCATCCCCAGCCGATCTACTTCCAGAAGAAGCGCGAATTCGAGCGCAAAGATCGCGGCCAGACGCGCAGCGAAGAGATGGAACTGGAGGTCGCCATCCAGTATAACGACGCCTATGACGAAAACGTCATGTCGTTCGCCAACAACATCAACACCCGCGACGGCGGCTCGCACCTGATGGGCTTCCGCAAGGCCCTGACGCGCACGATCAACGACTACGCCAACCGCAACGACCTGCTCAAGCAATTCAAGCAGAACCTGACCGGCGACGACCTGCGCGAGGGCCTCACCGCCATCATCTCCGTCAAGATCTCCAACCCCCAGTTCGAGGGCCAGAACAAAGGGCGCCTGCTCAACGTCGAGATCGCCGGATGGGTCGAGCAGATGGTGAACGAGGCTCTGGCCGAGCACCTGGAGGAAAATCCGGCCGTCGCGCGGCGGATTGTCGACAAGGTGCTGACCGCGGCCAAGGCCCGCCTGGCGGCGCGCAAGGCGCGCGAGATCGTCCGCAAGTCGGCCATGGACATCACCGCCCTGCCCGGCAAGCTGGCCGACTGCTCGGAGAAAGACCCCAGCCTGTGCGAACTCTATCTCGTCGAGGGCGACTCGGCCGGCGGCTCGGCCAAGGGCGGACGCGACCGGCACTTCCAGGCCATCCTGCCCCTGCGCGGCAAGATCATCAACGTCGAGAAGGCGCGCCTGGACCGCATCCTCTCCAATGAGGAAATCCGCACGATGGTGACCGCGCTGGGATCGGGCATCGGCCAGGAAAATTTCGACGTCACGAAACTGCGTTACCACAAAATCATCATCATGACCGACGCCGACGTCGACGGCGCCCACATCCGCACGCTATTGCTGACCTTCTTCTTCCGCCAGATGCGCGAACTGATCGACGGCGGTTACGTCTACATCGCCCAGCCCCCGCTCTTCCGCGTCAAGAAGGGCCGCCAAGAACAATACATCGACAGCGAACAGGTCAAGGACCGTTACCTGCTGGAATTGGCGGCCGACGATACCCGCATCGAGTATTTCGCGCGCGCCAACGGCCGCGGCAACGGCCACGAGCCCGTCGGCGTCGGCAAGGCCCAGGTCAAGGCCCTGCTCGAAGACATCATCCAACTCGGCCCGCTGTCGGCGGTCCTGCAGCGCAAGGGCATGGCGCTGCGCCACTACATCACGCTGCGCAACGACGGCGGACGTCTGCCGCGCTTCCAGATCACCGTCGGCGGCGAGCCGCGCTACGCCTACACCGAGACCGAGTTGGCCCGCCTGATCGAGGAACACGACGCCCTGGCCGGCGGCGAGGAAAACGGCAATGGCAATGGCAACGGCAACGGCCACGATCTGAGCCAGGACGACCTGTTCGATCAGGCCGACGCCGAAGCCCCCGCCAAACGCAAGGCGGACGTGGTCGAGTTCCCCGAGGCCGAGCCGATCGAAGGCATCATGGGCCGCCTCGAAAAACTCGGCATCCCGCCCGGCTTGATCGTGCCCCAGGAATTCGAGATCGATCCCGACCGCCCGTTCGACGAATACCATCCCTTCCGGGTGATGGAAGGCGACAAGCGGACGATGTGGGCCGACTCGCTGCCTGAAGTGCTCGACTGCGTGCGCGACATCGGCGCCAAGGGCGTGCACATCCAGCGTTACAAGGGCCTGGGCGAAATGAACGCCAGCCAGCTCTGGGACACCACGATGAATCCGGCCACCCGCCGCCTGCTCCAGGTGCGCCTCGAAGACGCCGTCGAGGCCGACCGGATCTTCACGATCCTCATGGGCGACCAGGTCGACCCGCGCCGCCGCTTCATCCAGCAAAACGCCCCCGAAGTGCGGAACCTGGATGTGTAGCTTCGTTTTCCGCCCGCGGCACGATGGACCGGCGAACGATTCATGCGGTCCTGGCGACGCGGCAATATGCCTGGCTTTCCCCGATGAAAAGCAAACACGCTTTTTCGACGCTCGCGCCGTTGGACGAGGACTGAACTCGGTGCATTGGTGAGTCGCTTCATGTTTT
>JAMCWS010000334.1:0-278 GCA_023480605.1 bacterium | reverse complement strand
CGTCGCCGCTGTCCCATACGGCCCGGAACTCGCCGGGGGCGATCTCGATCAGCGTGGGGTAGGAGTTGTGTATGCCGGCGTCGTAGAAGGCGCGTTCCTCGCTCCAGCCGCCGCCGGCGGATTTGACCTTGTAGCGCAAGGCCATGCGGCGATAGGGAGGGCCGTCGTTGTAAACGTAGAGCTGGGCGCCGCCAACGGATTGCCCAAACCAGGCCTTCGACGCCGTGTTCCACAAGTCGGGTTCCTCCTGGGCGAGGCTCCAGGTTTTACCGCCGTCG